>JASGFB010000008.1:0-61463 GCA_047605765.1 Rhodocyclaceae bacterium | reverse complement strand
GTGGCGGCCGGTGCGGTCTGGGCCAGGGTGGGTGCGGCCAGCAGGCAGGCCAGCCAGCCCGCGAGCCCGCGCACACAGCGCTGTGTGGAAAGATTCATTGTGCCTCCTCGTTCTTATGCGGGATGCCGGCGGCGGGCAAGGTGCGCCATCCGGGAGCGACGGCGGAGCGCGCGTTCATCGGCGCGCTCCCGAAAAAGTCTCGGGCTCGTTGCCCTCGCGGGTCGCCAGGATCAGCGGCGAGCCCGCCTCGGCGGTGGTCGAGCGAGCGAATTCGCCGAGCTTTTCGATGCGTGCCGAGGCACGCAGATCGGTGACCTCCTGCTCCACCCGTCCCAACTTGCGCTGGTTGATGAGGTACTGCTCGATGAACGGCGACGCCGCCGTACGATCCAGCGGCGCCAGACGCGTATCGACAAGCTGGACGATCTCGACGCGCTCGCCCTGGTCGTCCAGGCTGATGGCCATCTGCCCGGTACGCATGCGCGCCAGGCGCGGCAAAGCCGTCATCGGCACCATCTCGGCCGCTTTCTGGGTGGCGGTGTCGGTGAACTCCAGATGCTGGCGCTGCAGCCAGGGCAGCAGGTCGGCCAGCGAGCGGGCCCGATTCACCTCCCCCTGCAGATCACCGGCGTGCGCCTTGCCCTCCGGCACCGACAGCACACGAAAGTGATACACGCGGCGACGCGCGAACAACTCGGGGTGTTCGTCGTAATAGCGGGCGACCTCGCGTTGCGAGGGCCGCGCCACGTCGTTGGCGACGTCGTCCAGATAGGCGCGGCGCAAGATGTCGCGCTTGGCCGCTTCGACTTCGCGCGCCACGTTCGGATCGCGGTCGACCTTCTTCTGGATGGCACGCTGCACGACCACCTGTTCGTCGATGAGACGATCCAGGATCTTGTCGGCCTCGCTCTTGGCCTGCTCGGGCGCCAACTGCGTCTGGCCGATGGCCTCGGTGACGCGCTCGCGCGGGATCGGATCGCCATTGACGGTGGCGGCCACTGCCGCCATGGCAAGTTTGTCTTGCTCGGCAGTGGACGTCGCGGGACGCGAGCATCCGGCCAGCACCAGCATGCAGGCACCGGCCACGCAGACTGCTACCGGCACGCCGGCACAACGGTACGGCTCCGGCGCCGTCGCGCCGTCGGGGGTGGTATTGAGCATATTTTTCACATGCAAGGCGCGGACCGTGCCGCGAATCGCCCCCGCGCCGCACTGCGCGCGGGGGCCCCGCTGTGGTCTGGCATCGCGCTGAACGCGCGCCAGTACCGCCTCACCGTGTTTGTGCTGTATCCCCGCTCCGCCGGACATATGCCTTGCCCGGTGCGTCATCGCTTCGTCGACCATCGTGGTCTGCCGGAGGGGTGTTGTCGGCCGCGGCATGCGCCGCGCGCCTGTTTTGAGTACCTTGCCGACACCGTGGGATGTCATGGTGTCTGCCGGCGGCCGCTTTAACGCGGCCCTCGCCGGCGAGCCCGGGATGCTTCAGTTATTGAGTCGGCGCAGCACGGTGAACAACACCATGCCAAGGCCCGCCAGCACGCTGGCGAACAGGCCACGCTGAGCCGGCGATTGAATCGATCCGGCGCTGCGCGTTTCGAGCGCGGCGGGGATAAGAGTGGCTTCACCGGCATAGCGCGATGTGGCCAACTGGCCGTTGGCGACGCTGCCATTGAAGCTGACGGATACCGGGCGCACCGCACCGACCTGCGCGATGCGCTCATGCACGGTGGCAGCGGCCGAAGCCTGGGCGAAGGAGCCATCGGAGGACGCCAGCGAACCGGCCCACACTGGCGCACTGACCAGGCTCACTGCAAAGATGGCTGCGACAGAAGCGAATTTCATTTCTAACTCCTCATCCAGACAGGCTTGCCGACAACGGGAAAAGGCTGCGGGCAACCTCACATTGCGCACATCGATTTCCCGCGATCCAATTTTTTGCAATCGGACCTTGTTGCAATGCAACACTAGTTCATTTAGCCGGGCGCTTCGATTAGATGTTTTCGATGAAGCGATCAGCCGCGTTTATTTCGAGATCAGAACCACACAAAATTGCCAGTAAATTCTTGTTAAATTGATAAAAATCTGTGGCACGTCAAAATCCATCTGTTGCACAAACACAACATTTCAATACGCAAACCGCCCCGCAAAGGGAATCCCCGCAGTGACACTTCGCCTTAGAACCTGTAGCGCACATTTGCAAAGGCCAGCACGTCGTCGTAGCTGTCCGCCGCCACGTTGGCGTTGCGATGGGCGCTGGCCAGGCTGGCCTGGATCAACCAGTTGCGGGTGATCTGCCAATCGGCGTTCACGCCGAGGGTCCAGGTGTTTTCCTTGCGCTGGGGCAGCGTGCTGCCAGCCGCCTGGTTGCCCGTGTATTGCCGCTTGCGGTAGTCCAGCAAGGCGCTCAATGCGATCTTGCTGGTGGCCTGCCAGTAGGGCCGGAAACTCGCGCCGGTGGTGCGCGCATACGTGGCGGACGCATCGTTGATGGCGCCCAGCTCGCGGTACACCTGAAACTTGAGCGCCGTGATGGTGGTGACGTTCCACGTGTAGTTGAGCTGACCCGACCAGCCCGAAAAATCCCGCGAAGCCAGATGATCGTGCTCGCGTCGCTGCCAGGCGACATAACCATCGAAGGTCGATACGCCGGTGGGCTCATACAGCGCCGAGACGCGCCACTCCGACTGCTTGTAGCTGTTGTCGCCGCCCGACGACGGGTCGCCACCAGTATCCGGTGCCAGCACGTTCACGTAGTCGTACTTGGATTGGCGAAAACGCAGGTCAACGTAGTTGTCCGTGCGCGGCGCATAACGCACGCCGGCCTCCGCCGAAAAGCTGTCGTTGTCGCCACCCTTGGCATCGTCTGCACTGTTGCGGCTGCGCGCGCCGATAACGCCGCCGACCACCATCCAGGGCCCCGCAACCCGTACCGCCGCATCGGCCAGCAGACGGTTGTCGGTCACCATGTTGAGGCTGCGATTGACGCGGTCGGCAATATCCATCGGCGCGCGATAGTTCTGGTACTTGAGGCTGGCCGTGCTGTCGCTGCCGAAGCCGGTCGTCCAGCCGGCGCGGATGCTCGTGCTGTTGTAGTCGAGCTGATCGAAATCCGAAAAACGCACCAGGCTGCCGCCGACGAAGCCGTACACGCGCTGGCGGCCGAACTGCTTGTTGAAATCCAGACCGGCGGAAGTCTGCGAGATCCAGTCGTCCTGGTGATCCTTGCCCTCGGGATGGGTGTCGTCGGCCAGGCGGAACACGTTGCTGTCGTAGCGCAGCCCCTGGCTGACGTAAACATGGAACACATCACCGTCGTCGATGAAGCGCTGCTGCGCCTGTACCGGCGATTGTTGCTGCAAGGGCGCAACCTCCAGCCCGGCCTGTCCGAAGGCCGTGCCGTAGGCCGCCGCCATCAGGCCAAAAACCGTACTGCGACGCATCAATGTTGTCGTTGTTTTTGACATTCGCATATCGCTCACGATTGATCGGATTGGCTTTGCAAGAGCCGGATTTCCTTAAGCAACGCCCATGCCACTGATTTGTAACCAAAATGTAAATACGTGCGATGGGCAGGCACGCTTCTTTCTTATATGACCTGTCCGCCAGCGCGCACGCTTGCTTGCGCTGCACTGCATCAACCCGCAGAATAAAAACACAAAGTGCCGGCGCGTGAGGGGCGTACGGCACACGGACCGTGGCGCGTGTCACGCGGGGATCGACACCCCCGCAGCGCAATAGACGCCGACGGCCGAGCCGATGGCGCGCGACTTTTGATCCACTTTCAATGAAGCGGAAAGACCATGCTAGCGACCCTCGAAAGACAGAGATTCCGCAGTTTCTTGCGTACGCGTTTCTCCGTATCGCGCACGGTTGAAATTTTTACCGACCCCATCCTCGTGGTGGCCACCCTGCTGCTGACCTGCGCCTGGTATCGGGAGCCGATCGAGGCGCACTACGTCATCCTGGCGCTGATCGCTTTTTCGCTGACCTTCCCCGGCAATCTGCAGCTCACCGACAACCCGGCGCGCATGACGCGCAAGACAGTCTTCGACTGGGCCCTGGTGGCGGCCATGCTGCTGGTATTCGGCTATGCCAGCGGCTACGAGCGCTTTTTCCCCGATGCAGTGATCTACACCTGGCTGGCCGCCACGCTGGTGGTACTGCCGCTGGCCCATCAGACGATCCGCGCGGGTATGCCGCGCGCGCTGGCGGCCACGCGCACCAAGACGGCGGTGATCGTCGGCGGCAATGAGCTGGGTGTGACCCTGGCCAACCAGCTGGCGGCCAACGACTACAGCGGCATACGCCCGGTCGGGGTGTTCGACGACCGCGCCGTGGACCGCCTGGCGCTGGGGCCGCGCCTGCCTTTCCTGGGGCGCATGGACACCCTGGCCGACTACGTCAAGAGCCACCACGTCGATCACATCTACGTGGCGCTGCCGATGGCCAGCCAGCCGCGCATCCTGGCCCTGCTCGACGAACTGAAGGACACCACGGCGTCGATCTTCTTCGTCCCCGATATTTTCCTCACCGATCTCATCCAGGGCCGCATGGACAGCGTCAACGGCATGCCGGTGGTGGCGGTGTGCGAAACCCCCTTCACCGGCCTGGATGGCGCCGTCAAGCGCGCCTCCGACGTCATGCTCGCCTCGATCATCCTGCTCATGATTTCGCCGGTGCTGCTGGCCTGCGCCATCGGCGTCAAGCGCAGCTCGCCCGGCCCGGTCATCTTCAAGCAGCGCCGCTACGGCCTGGATGGCCGCGAAATCCTGGTCTATAAATTTCGCTCGATGTCGGTGACCGAGAACGGCGACGTGGTCACCCAGGCCACCAAGAATGACGCCCGCGTCACGCCCTTCGGTGCGTTCATCCGCAAGACTTCGCTCGACGAGCTGCCGCAGTTCGTCAACGTCCTGCAGGGGCGCATGAGCATCGTCGGCCCGCGCCCGCATGCCGTGGCGCACAACGAGGCCTATCGCAAGCTCATCAAGGGCTACATGGTGCGTCACAAGGTCAAGCCCGGCATCACCGGCTGGGCCCAGGTCAATGGCTGCCGGGGCGAGACGGACACCGTCGACAAGATGGAAGCGCGCATCCGCTACGACCTCGACTACCTGCGCAACTGGTCGCTCGGCCTGGACCTGTGGATCATCGTTAAGACTTTTCTGGTGGTGGTCGTCAAAGGCGACAAGCAAGCCTATTGACCCCGTCCGCACGGCCCGCACACCGGAGCACCGCGCCAAAGCGGTGCCGGTTTGCGGTCGGCCAGCTACGCCCGGCACCGTCCGGGCGCACAATGCCCTGCTCGGCATCTGATCTGCCGAATTTCCCTTAAGCGTTTTTTTTGCTTATTTTGATAAATGTCCCGCCGCGCATTGACGCGTCATGTGCACCGGCGACAATGGTCCGCCAGCCGTGCGGCACCATTGCGCGCCAGGCAGGTCGAAGTGCCGACCGGCGCAGCGGCGGCGGTATCCGTCCATCATAGTGGGAGGCGATTTTGGAAGAAGGCCAAGTATTTCATCTGGAAGTACGCCCGAAAATCCCCGCCAAGCTGGCTCGGCTGGAAGAGCTGGCAGGCAACCTCTGGTACAGCTGGGACCGCGCCACGCGCACGCTCTTCGCCCGCCTGCATCCGGCCCTGTGGAACGGTGTCGGACACAGTCCCAAGGCGATGCTCAAGCGCATCGACGAGCATCGCCTGCTCGAGGCGGCGGCCGACCCGATGTACCTCAACAGCCTGAACCGCGTCCTGTCGGCCTACGACATCTACCATCAGGACGGCCCGCCACGCGGCAAGGCCGCCGAACTCAAGCCGGACGACCTGATCGCGTACTTCTGCGCCGAGTTCGGCTTCCACGCCAGCCTGCCCATCTATTCGGGCGGCCTGGGTATTCTCGCCGGCGACCACTGCAAGGCCGCCAGCGACGCGCGCCTGCCCTTCATCGGCATCGGCCTGCTGTACCGCCAGGGCTATTTCAGCCAGCTCTTCGACCAGGACGGCAACCAGCACGCCGAGTACACCGATTCGGATTTCGAAGACCTGCCGGTCACGCCGGTGCAGGATGAAGCCGGCAATGCACTGGTGGTCACCGTGCCGATGCTCGATCACGATATCGAGGTCAAGGTATGGGAGGCCCGTATCGGCCACGTTCGCCTGCTGCTGCTCGACACCGACCTGCCGTCGAACTCCGAGCATGACCGCGACATCGCCCACCAACTCTATGGCGGCGACCGCCAGACGCGCATCGAGCAAGAGATCGTCCTCGGCGTGGGCGGCGCACGCGCCCTCACCGCGCTCGGCATGAAGCCCACCGTGTGGCACATCAACGAAGGCCATGCGGCGTTCCTGATCGTCGAACGGGTACGCGCGCTGACCGCCGCCGGCCTGCCCTTCGACGCCGCACTCGAAGCCGTGGCGGCCAACACGGTATTCACGACGCATACCCCGGTGCCGGCCGGCCACGACCACTTCGCGCGCGACATGATCGCGCGCTACTTCGCACGCCACGCGCGCGACATGGGCATCGATGACGGCGCCCTGCTGCGCCTGGGCAGCGTGCACAGCATGGAAGACTTCAACATGACCGCCCTGGCGGTGCGTGGCTCGCGCTTCCAGAATGGCGTATCGCGCATCCACGGCGACGTGTCGGCCTACATCCTGCGCGAGTTCTGGCCTGACGTACCCGAGGACGAAAACCCGGTGACCTACGTCACCAACGGGGTCCACATGCCGACCTTCGTGGCCTCGCAATGGCGCGAAGTGTTCGACCGTTACCTGGGTTTCGGCTGGAGCCAGCGCGCCACCGACCGCAGCACCTGGGATCGCATCGGCGACATTCCCGATCACGTGTTCTGGGGCGTGCGCCAGGATCTCAAGGCGCAGCTGATGCACCTGGTACGCCACCGGGTGACCGTACAGCACACGCGCAACCACGGCAGCGTCTCGCACCTCGAACGCATGCTGGCGCAGACCGACCCGACCGAGCCGCGCGTCCTGACGGTCGGCTTCGGGCGGCGCTTTGCCACCTACAAGCGCGCCACGCTGCTGTTCTCCGACCTCGAACGCCTGCACAAGATCGTCAGCGACCCGGAACGCCCGGTGCTGTTCCTGTTCGCTGGCAAGGCCCACCCCGCCGACACGCCGGGGCAGGACTTCATCCGTGAAATCCACCGCATCTCGCACATGCCCGAATTCCTCGGCAAGGTGCTGCTGGTGGAAGGCTACGATCTGCGCCTGGGGCGCCGCATGGTCAGCGGCGTGGACGTCTGGCTGAACAACCCGATCTACCCGCTCGAAGCGTCCGGCACCTCGGGCATGAAGGCGGGCATGAACGGCGTGCTCAACCTGTCGGTGCTCGACGGCTGGTGGGGCGAAGGCTACGAGGGCAACAACGGCTGGGCCATCCGCCCCTCGCCCACCGGCACCGATCCGGCGCGGCGCGACGCCGAAGAAGCCCAGGCCCTGTACGAATTGCTGCAGGACCAGGTGCTGCCGCTCTACTACCGCACCAACAACATGGGCTACTCGCCGGACTGGATCAAGATGGCCAAGGCGTCCATCGCCTCGATCCTGCCCGCCTACAGTGCCGCCCGCATGCTCGAGCAGTACGTCGGCAAGTTCTATCTGCCGGCCAGCAAGCACGGCCGTCGCTATGCCGCCAACGACTTCGCCGCCGCCAAGAGCGTGGCCGACTGGAAGGGCAAGGTCTGCAGCGCATGGCCGCAGGTCGGGTTGCGTCCGCTCGACATGCCCGAGCGCAAGCTGACCTTCGGCGATTCCATCGCCCTCGACGTCGCCGTGCGCCTGAACGGGCTGACGCCGGAGGACGTAGTGGTCGAACTGCTGCTCTCGCGCGGCCTGCGCGACCAGGTGGAGCATCGCGCCACGCGCTACACCTTCGCGCCGGCCGAAGATCTGGGCAACGGCGAGCGTCGCTACACGGTCGAACTACGCCCCGAGCAATGCGGCAAGCTCGACTTCCGCGTGCGCATCTATCCGCGCAACGCATTGCTGGCCCATCCGCTCGAAATGGGTCTCATGAAGTGGTTGTGAGCCCCGTCTGACGGGCCTTGCGGCATCCCCGCACGGCCGGTCGGATGCGCGGCACGTCTCTTGCGCACCAGATCCGCCACGCCCCGCGCGTGGCGGATCCATCCTGCCGGAGGCTGCATGACATCGGATTACCGCATCGAAGAAGGCGCGCCCTTCCCCCTGGGAGCCACCTGGGACGGCCACGGGGTGAATTTCGCGTTGTTCTCGGCACACGCCACGCGCGTCGAACTATGCCTGTTCGACAGCGAGGGCAAACGCGAAGTGGCGCGCATCGAACTGCCCGAATACACCGATGAAATCTGGCACGTCTACGTGCACGATCTGCCCGCCGGCACGGTATACGGCTATCGCGTACACGGGCCCTACGAGCCGGACGCCGGCCATCGCTTCAACCCCAACAAGCTGTTGATGGACCCCTACGCCAAGGAACACATCGGCGCGCTGCAGTGGGGCCCCGAGCTGTTCGCGTACACGCTCGACCACCCGGACAAGGACCTGAGCTTCGATACGCGCGACAGCGCCCCCCTGGTGCCCAAGTGCCGCGTGGTCGACAGCAATTTCGGCTGGGCCGGACCGAGCAAGGTGCGCGTGCCCTGGGATCGCACGGTGTTCTACGAAGCCCATGTGCGCGGCTACACCAAGCGCCACCCGGCGGTGCCGGAAACCGAGCGCGGTACCTTCGCCGGCATGGCGCACCCGGACGTCATCGCCTACATCAAGAGCCTGGGCGTCACCTCGGTGGAACTGATGCCCATCCACACCTTCGTCAATGACAGCTATCTGCTCGACAAGGGGCTCACCAATTACTGGGGCTACAACACCCTCGGCTTCTTCGCCGCCGACCCGCGCTACTTCGCGCGACCGGACATCAAAGAACTCAAGCACATGGTGGACGCCTACCACCAGGCCGGCCTGGGGATCATTCTCGACGTGGTGTACAACCACACCGCCGAAGGCAATGAGCTGGGGCCGATGCTGTCCTTCAAGGGCATCGACAATGCCTCGTACTATCGCCTGCTGCCCGACACGCCGCGCTACTACATCAACGATACCGGCACCGGCAACACGCTCAACCTGAGCCATAGCCGCGTGCTGCAGTTCGTGATGGACAGCCTGCGCTATTGGGTAACCGAGATGAACGTGGACGGCTTCCGCTTCGATCTGGCCACGATCCTCGGGCGCGAGCCGCATGGTTTCGATGTCAGCGGCGGTTTTCTGCGCAGTTGCCGGCAGGACCCGATCCTGTCCACCGTCAAGCTCATCGCCGAACCCTGGGACTGCGGGCCGGGTGGCTACCAGGTGGGCGGCTTCCCGCCCGGCTGGGCCGAATGGAACGACAAGTACCGCGATACCGTGCGCAGTTTCTGGAAGGGCGACGAAGGCAAGGTGGCCGAACTGGCCACGCGCCTGACCGCCTCGGGCGACTGCTTCAACCACCTGGGCCGCCGGCCCTGGGCCAGCGTGAACTTCGTCACCGCCCACGACGGCTTCACCCTCAACGATCTGGTTTCCTACAACGACAAGCACAACGATGCCAACGGCGAGGACAACCGCGACGGCCACAGCAACAACCATTCGTGGAACATGGGTGCCGAAGGCCCCACCGATGACGAGGGCATCATCGAACAGCGCGAGCGCCAGAAACGCAACTTCCTGACCACGCTGCTGCTCTCCCAGGGTACGCCCATGCTGCTGGCGGGCGATGAATGCGGGCGCACGCAGGGCGGCAACAACAACGCTTACTGCCAGGACAACGAGATCAGTTGGCTCGACTGGGACATCGACGCCCGTGGCAAAGCCCTGACCGAGTTCGTGCGCAAGCTCACCCACCTGCGGGCGGTGCTACCGGTGCTGCGGCGCGGGCGCTTCCTGTCGGGTGAAGAGAACGAAGCCATCGGCGTGCGCGACGTGCGCTGGCTGACGCCGGCCGGCCTCGATATCACGCAGGAACAATGGGGCGACGCCAACATGCGCTGCTTCGGCATGGTGCTGGACGGCCGCGCGCAGGCCAGCGGCATCAAGCATCCGGCTTCCGACGCCACCCTGCTGCTGGTATTCAATGCCTACCACGACGTCGTCGAGTTCACCCTGCCGGACATCCCCGGCGACCGCGTCTGGATCAATCTGATCGACACCAACGTGCCGCAGCGCGACGAACTGCCGCAACTGGCCAGCGGCGATTGCTACGCCATCACCGGGCGCTCGGCGGTGCTGTTCGCTCTGCGCTCGCGCAAGATGGCGCCGGTGTATCGCAATCTCACCGAGGTCCTCACCGACGAGCAGTGAGCGCCCCGGTCGCCGCCCGCGCGGCGGCCGGGCTTGCATTCGCGGCGCTCGGCACCAGATACGAATATCCGACCTCCCTCCCCGCCTGCGCCATGATTCCGTTTTCAGTCCTCGATCTATCGCCGATCTGCGCCGGCAGCACGGCGCGCGACGCCCTCGCCAACACCCTCGATCTGGCTCGCCACGCCGAACGCCTGGGCTATGAGCGCTACTGGCTGGCCGAGCACCACAACATGCCCGGCATCGCCAGCGCCGCCACCGCCGTGGTCATCGGACACGTCGCCGCCGGCACTTCGCGCATCCGCGTCGGTGCCGGCGGCATCATGCTGCCCAACCATGCGCCGCTGGTAATCGCCGAACAGTTCGGCACACTCGAGTCGCTCTTTCCCGGCCGCATCGACCTCGGCCTGGGGCG
Organism: Rhodocyclaceae bacterium; assembly: GCA_047605765.1. Lineage (GTDB taxonomy): Bacteria > Pseudomonadota > Gammaproteobacteria > Burkholderiales > Rhodocyclaceae > JBGVSA01. The sequence continues at coordinate 50,706 of JASGFB010000008.1, read as the reverse complement.
CGCCCCTGGCACCGACCAGCGCACGGCGCGCGCCCTGCGCCGCAATCTCTCCGACAGCGCCGATACCTTTCCGCAGGACGTGGTCGAATTGCTCGATTATTTCAGCGGCGAAGGCAGCGAAGGCGTGCACGCCGTGCCGGGCCAGGGTCTGGCAGTGCCGCTGTGGCTGCTCGGCTCGAGCCTGTTCAGCGCCCAGCTGGCGGCAGCGCTGGGCCTGCCCTTTGCCTTCGCCTCACACTTCGCACCGGACTACCTGGACACCGCGTTGCAGATGTACCGCGCGCGCTTCAAGCCTTCGCGGTGGTTGCGCGAGCCCTATGCCATGGCGGGCCTCAACGTCTTCGCCGCTGACAGCGACGACCAGGCGCGGCGGCTGTTCACATCGATCCAGCAGCAATTCGTGGCCTTGCGGCGCGGCACGCCCGGCGCCCTGCCGGAGCCCTCGCATGAAGTCGTCGATGCCTTCACGCCGCTCGAACGGGCGGGCGCCGATCATGCCCTGTCGCTCGCCGTGGTCGGCGGTCCCGACCGCGTGCGCGAAGGTATCGCCAACTTCATCGCGCGCACCGGCGTAGACGAACTGATGGTGACGGCGCAGATCTTCGATCACACGGCCCGCGTGCGCTCTTTCGAAATCGTCGCAGAACAACGCCAGGCCCTTGCCTGAGAGCACCTGTACGGCCCAATCGAGGCGCCCCACAAGGGCGCTTTTTTTTCGCGATGCGCCGCCTGAAACATCTCCGCAACAAAAGACTGATAGCGCCATAAGAATTTTCGCATTGCGGATATAGTTCATTCCGTTACTATTCAGTCACGGACTTGTTGGACATCCTTCAGCAAGCCAGGCGACTCCCAACCCCATGAGGCGTTCGCCCTCCCCCTACATAAATGATTAAGGAGAAGCATCATGTCTCTGCGTAAAACTGCCCTCTTCAGTGCTCTGCTCCTGGTTGCCGGCTCGGCCATGGCGGCCCCGTCGGAAGACGACGTGACCTCGGCCCAGATCTACGGCCCCAGCACGATTACCCGCGCCGAAAAGCGTGCCGACGATGTGCAATGGACCCGTGAAATGAACGCCCGCGGCTATGTGTGGGCCGAAGACGAAACCAACAGCGGCGGTTTCGTGGCCGCCAACACCTCGCAGATCGGTTCGCTGCAGGAACTGGCCCCCATCACCGCCCGCGACCTGCATCGCACCCCGTCCGAACAGGTTCGTTTCGAACAGCAACAGACTGCGGGCTAATGCCCGGCCAGCCGGGGCGCGCGCCCTCGCGACGCCCGGCTGGCGGCCCGGACCCTGACCGTTCGGGCCCCTTCTTTACAAATCACAGGCTGCGTAGACGAACAGTTGTAAAATGCACGATTGACGAATCAAGAACCCCGGAGCTGGCACATGAGCATGGACACCGACAAAAGCGGCCGCGTCGCAGAGATGCTGGCGCGCCTGGAGCGGACCAATGCGCGCCTGGCCTGTCCGTCGGGGACGTCAACCAGCCCATTGCCTTTGCTGATCCGCCATTCCGCACGCCTTCTGCTCGATCAGGCCAATGAAGATCTGCGCGAATCGGGCCTGAACTTCAACAGCTTCAATGTGCTGCTGATGATCTACAGCGCCCCCGACAGCGGTGCCGGCATCAATCCTTCGGTGCTGTCCGATTGCGCCGCCGAAACCCGTACCAACATGACGCGCATCATCGACGACCTCGTCACGCGCGGCCTGGTGCAACGAGTCCACTGCAAGGAAGACCGCCGTCGCATCGACCTGCATCTGACGGCCGATGGCATTGGCATCGTCGAGCGTGCGCTGCCGATCATCCGGCGCCATTCGCAGGTGACCTTCGACGTGTTTTCGGAAGCCGAGCGCACCGAACTCGAACGCCTGCTCATCAAGCTGCTGTCCAGCGCCGAGCGCTGCCCCGATTAAGCAGCCGCCTGCGAGCGCGCCGCGCACGGCATGCTCGCCCCCCCGATCAAACCCTGCTCACTGCGCGCCACCGGTCGGCTCTTCGGTGGCGTCGACGCGATCGACGCGCCGCTGTCCGCGCATGCGCTGCGCCACGCGCGGCAACAACAGCAAGGCCGCCGCCACACCAAGAAAGCTCGCCGACAAGGGCCGCGTGACGAAGGTCCCCCAGTCGCCCTGGCTGATGACCAGCGCCTGGCGCAGCGACTGCTCCAGCATCGGCCCCAGGATCATCCCCACGATCAGCGGCGCCACCGGAATGTCGAGCCGCCGCATGGCGAAGCCCAGGATGCCGAACAGGAACAGCAGCCCGACATCGAAGAGCGAATTGCTCGCCCCGTAAACAGCCACTGTCGAAATCACCAGGATGCCGGCATACAGCCAATGCGTCGGAATCTGCAGCAGCTTCACCCACAAGCCCACCAGCGGCAGGTTGAGCAACAGCAGCGTAACGTTGCCGATATACAGGCTGGCGATCAGCGTCCACACCAGATCGGCTTGCTGCGTGAACAGCAGAGGACCCGGCTGGATGCCGTAGCTTTCGAAAGCTGACAGGATCACCGCCGCTGTCGCCGAGGTCGGAATACCCAAGGTCAGCAAAGGCATCAGCACGCCGGCCGCAGCGGCGTTGTTGGCCGCTTCCGGCCCGGCCACCCCTTCGATGGCGCCCTTGCCGAACTCTTCGGGATGCGCCGACAGCTTCTTTTCGGTGTAGTACGACAGCAAGGTGGGCAATTCGGCCCCACCGGCCGGCAAGGCGCCGAACGGAAAACCAATGCCGGCGCCGCGCAGCCAGCCCTTCCAGCTACGCCCCCAGTCTTCGCGCGACAGCATGATACGGCCACTCATGCGCATCACTTCGCCCTCGGCGGCACGCCCCTGCCAGGCCAGGAACAGCGCCTCGCCCACCGCGAACAGGCCGACCAGCACCACGGTCACCTCAATGCCATCGAGCAGTTCGATGCTGCCGAACGTGAAGCGCGGCTGACCGGTCTGCAGATCGACGCCCACGAAGCCGAGAAGCAGGCCGACCGACAAGGCCAGCAAGCCACGCAGTTCTGAATTGCCCAGCACCGAGGACACCGCGACCAACGACAGCACCATGAGGGCGGCATATTCGGCCGGGCCGAAGGCGAGCGCGATGTTGACCACGTAAGGCGAGAAAAAAGTGAGCGCGATGGTGCCGATGGTGCCCGCCACGAAGCTGCCGATGGCGGCGGTGGCCAGGGCCGGGCCGGCTCGCCCGCGCCGGGCCATGCGATTGCCTTCGAGCGAAGTGACCACCGCCGATGATTCGCCCGGTGTATTGAGCAGGATCGAGGTCGTCGAGCCACCGTACATGGCGCCATAGAAAATACCGGCGAACAGCACGAACATGGCGGCCGCCGGCACCTTGAACGTCAGCGGCAACAGCAAGGCTACCGTCAGCGCCGGCCCGATGCCGGGCAGCACGCCGATGAGCGTGCCGATCAGGCAGCCCAGTACGCCGTACACCAGAATGCCTGGACTGAGGGCGGTCGAAAAACCGTGCATGAGTGCGTCGAATGTCCCCACGGCAATCTCCTCAGAACAGATGCAGGTAAGGGCCGAAGAACGGCCCCAGTTGCACGCCCAGCAATCGATCGAACAAGGCCCACACGCACAGGATGAACGCCAGCCCGACCGCCGCGTCGGCCAGTACGCGGCGGCTGTTGAAGGCGCGAGCGAACAGCACGAAGGCCACCGTGCACGCCAGTCCGATCCCCAGATAGGGCACCAGCAGCAGCAAGGCCGCCAAGCCGGCACCGAGCCAGGCCGCGCGCAGGATGCCGCCCTTGCGCGGCGCTTCCTCGGGGTTATCGATGATGTCTGGACTGCGCCCCTTGTAGGCGGCTTGCGTATAGCCGCTCACCAGCAGCAGGAACAGCGCGGCGACCATGCCCGGCAACAGGCGCGGGCCGAAGCCGTCGGCGTTGGGCGGCGAATTGATCGCGCTGACCTGCGCCAGCGCCAACACGGCGAGCGCGAACAGCGCGATCCCCGTGATGACGGCGAAATACCGGGTCGGTGCGGTCTTCATGCCAGCCCCAGTTCTTTCATGACGGTTTCGGTTTCCGCCAGATCGGTGGCCAGGTCCTTGGCGAAGGCATCGCCGGCGAGGAACACGTCCACCCACTTGCGTTCGCCGATCAGTTCAACCCATGCCGGCGACGTATGCATCTTGGTGAACAGATCGATGAGGGCGTCGCGCTGCGCATTGCTGATGCCCGGCGCGCCGAACAGACCGCGCCAATTGGCGGCGGTGACATTGGTGCCCAGTTCCTTCAGCGTCGGCACGTCCACGCCCGGGATGCGCTTGTTGCCCGACACGGCCAGCGCCCGCATGCGGCCGCCCTTGATCTGCTCGGCGAATTCCGAATACCCCGAGATGCCGGCCGCCACCTGCCCACCGATGATCGACGCCACCGCCGCGCCGCCGCCGGCATACGCCACGTACGCGGCGCTCTTGGCGTTGGCGCCGAGCGAACGCAGGATCATGCCGAGCAGCAGGTGGTCGGTGCCGCCCGCGCTGCCGCCGGCCACGCTCACCGCCTTGGGGTTGGCCTTGAGGGCGGCGGCCAGATCCTGCCAGGTCTTGTACGGGCTGTTGGTCGGCACGGCGATGACGCTGGCTTCTTCGGTCAAGCGCACCAGGGGCACCACATCCTTGATGGTCACCGGGCTCTTGTTGGCGATGCCGGCCCCCACCATCACCGATCCCCCCACCATCACCGCATTGGGCTTGCCCTTCTGCTGGTTGACGAACTTGGGCAGGCCCACCATGCCACCCGCGCCACCAACGTTTTCGAACTGCACGGTGTTGACGAGCTTGGCGGTGCGCAAGGCCTGTTCGATGGCGCGCCCGGTGCTGTCCCAGCCGCCACCCGGCGCCGCCGGAATGAACATGTAGAGCGATTCGAGGGCGGCCGCCCAGGACGTGCGCGGCAACATGCCCAGCACGGGGGCGGCGGCACCGGCAATCAGCAACTGACGGCGCATGACGTTCGTATTTTTCATGATGTGTCTCCTCTGTCGGTGTGTGGATGGTGCTGCGAAGATGCTCGGGTCGATCAGGCCGCGCGCGGGCCCAGGCGCACCACGCCCTGGGCGACCAGGGCAGCAATGTCCTCGGCGCTGTAGCCCAGTTGTGCCAGCACGGCGGCACTGTGCTGGCCGGTCTCGGGTACGTCGCCGCGCGTGGCGAAGCGTCGTCCGTCCATGCGGATGGGCAGGCGCGGCACGACGGCCGTCTGTCCGTTGGCAAGAGTGATGTCGGTGAAGCCTTCGGAGGCGGTCAGGTGGGGGTCGTCGAACAGATCCTGCGGCCGTGCGATGGGGGCGAATGGCAGACCGGCGGCTTCGCAGCGCCTCATCACCTCTTGCTTCGACAGGCGCATGAAACGCTCACGCACGAAGGGCATGAACTGGTCGCGCGCATGCACGCGCTGGTTGTTGGTCGCCAGGTTCGGGTCGCTGGCAAAGGACTGCATGCCGAAAGCCTGGCAGAAGGCCTGCCATTGGCTGTCGCTGACGGCACCGACGAATACCCGTTCGTCGTTCATGACTTCGAAAATGTCATAGATCGCCCACGCCGACAGGCGCGTCGGCATCGGTGCCGCCGGCACGCCGGTGACGGCACCCTGCAACATGTGCTGGGCGACGAGAAAGACATTGTTCTCGAACAGCCCGCTCTGGACGAGTTGCCCGCGCCCTGTGCGGTGGCGTTCGTTGACCGCCGCCAGAATGGCGATGACACCGAACATGCCCCCCATTACATCGTTGACCGAAGCGCCCGCTCGCAGCGGACGCCCCGGCGGTCCGGTCATGTACGCCAGCCCACCCATCATCTGCACGACTTCGTCGAGCGCCGTGCGGGACTCGTAAGGGCCGGGCAGAAAGCCCTTCAGCGAGCAGTAGATCAGACGCGGGTTGTCCTGCGCCAGACGGGCATAGCCCAGGCCCAGGCGATCCAGCGTGCCAGGGCGAAAATTCTCGATCAGCACATCGGCATGGGCCGCCAGGCGTTGCGCGGCGGTCAGGCCCTCCGGCGACTTGAGGTCGACGGCCAGACTCGATTTGTTGCGGTTGTACGTCGGCCAATAGCCGGCGCCCGAGCCGGTCAGGTGTCGCGTGGCATCACCTTCCACACCTTCGATCTTGATGACCTCGGCGCCCATGTCGGCCAGGATCAGGCCACACGCCGGCCCCATCACCATATGGCTGAATTCCAGCACGCGCAGCCCCTCCAGGGGCAATCCACCGCCGCTCATGGCGCACGTCCGTCGGCGTAGAGAAACCCATTGGGCAAGCCGGCCTGCGCGACGTGTCCATACAGGGGCTCGCCCGGCAGGCCCGCGGCCAGATGGCTGCGCGCCGCCAACAGGCGTTCGATGTCGATGCCGGTGCGCAGGCCCATGGCTTCGAGCATGAAAACCAGATCCTCGGTGACGATGTTGCCGGAGGCGCCCGGTGCGTAAGGGCATCCACCCAGCCCCGCCTGCGAGGCGTCGAAGGTGGTAACGCCGGCATCGAGCGCCGCCACCACGTTGGCCAGGCCCTGCCCGCGCGTGTTGTGGAGATGGGCCGCACCGGCCTTGTCGCCCAGTTCGCTGCGCAGAAGACGGAACAACCGCTTGACCTGGGTCGGCGTGGCGTGGCCGGTGGTATCCGAAAGCCCGATCGAGTCGACGCCGGCCTGCGCCAGCGACAGCGCCAGACGCAGCAGCCAGTCCTCGTCGATGCAGCCTTCCAGGGTGCAGCCGAAAGCCGTCGAGATGCCGACCTCGATGCCGAAAGCCTGCTCGGCGCCCAGTTCGTCGCGCCAGGCGCAAACACGGCGCACTTCATCCACGGCGTCTTCCGGCGTCTTGCGGATATTGGCCAGGCTGTGCTGGCGCGAAGCGGACACCGGCAGGGTGACCTTGTGCGCGCCGGCCTGCACCGCACGCTGCACGCCTTTCAGATTGGGCGCCAGGGCCAGCACGGTCAGGCCCTCGATGGTGGTGGACTCGGTCACGACCTCGGCGGCGTCGGCCATCTGCGGCAACAACGACGCTGGCACGAACGAGGCCACCTCGATTTCACGCAGTCCGGCCGCGTGCAAGGCGCCGATCCAGGCCAGCTTGGATGCGGTCGGCATGGTTTGCTTGACGCTCTGCAGACCGTCGCGCGGCCCCACTTCGCTGACCACAATGTCGATGGCATCGTCACGCATCTGCGTCGACCTCCTGTTCGAGCCAGTGTGCTGGATACTGCCCGCCCAAGGCGGCGGACAGACGCGCCGCAGCATGCAGCGCAAGCGAGGCAAAACTGCGTATGCGTACCGCGTCGAAACGCTGTCGCGGCCCCGATAAGGCCAGTGCGCCCACCACCTGCTGCCCCTGCCCGAAGACCACCGCCGCGACAGACGCGGCGTCGGGGTCGCGCTCGCCCTGCGTGTAGGCCCAACCGCGCCGGCGCACCTCGGCCAAGGCAGCGGCCGGATCCTGATCGTCGGCGAAGGCGGTCAGCACACGGCCGGCCGAGCCGCGCGACAAAGGCAGGCGGTCTCCCTCATGCAAGGCAATGCGAATGGAACGATCCGGTTCGATGCGGCGCAGACACAGGCGGGCATCGCCATCGCGCACGAACAGGGAGGCGGTTTCGCCACTGGCTTCGCACAGGTGGCGCAGGATGGGCAGCAGCACGTCGTCGAGGCGGAAACTGCGCTGGTAGGCGCGTGCCAGTTGCATCGCCTGGGCGCCCGGCCCGTAGCGGCCGTCCTCCAACTGACGGGCAATGCCGGCGCGCGCCAGCGAGGCCAGCAGGCGCAGCAGCGTGCTCTTGTAGAAACCGGTGCGACGGGCAAGCTCCGCCAGCGTGAGCGCGTCTTCGCTCACCGCGAATACGGCCAGCACCGCGCATGCGCGATCCACGGCCGCTACACCGTCTCCTCTCTGTGGGCGCTGTTCCATTGGATAGAACACCGTTCTATTTATAGGACCAGCATAGATGCCGTTTGGTCAGCCGATAGCGGGATTAACCCTTAGAAGAGACAGATTCATGCACCATTCGTGTGCGTATTTGTATCTTTATGTATCTTTGATTTGCGTCGTGTCATAAGAAAACAGACAGCAAATACGTGTTTTTTGACAAATCTTGTTAGCGCATTACCGTTCGTCCGAAAACAAACACCGTTCATCGGAAATAATTTCATTTGCCGTGTCAGTGAAGATCTCAGACCTTGTCAGACAAGTGCCCGATCGGGTATCTCGGTTGGTACAATCCTATTGCAGCAAATAAAAACGAAGGAGACAAAGTTGGACTGGACCGTGAATGCAGCTTCTTTGCACGCGTCCCGAGGGTATGACTTTGACAGTGCTGGCGAATCCGTTTCACCGTATAACGATGATGGCGACGAGTTGGTACAACACCGCAAGGTCACCCGGGGCCAATACGTATTTCATGCAGGTGACCGCTTCGAAGGGGTATATGCCGTTCGCACCGGCGCATTCCTGACCGAAGTGGGTACCGAAAGCGGCCAGGAACAGGTCACCTCGTTCTATCTGGCTGGCGAAGTCTTCGGCTTCGACGGCATGAATGAAAATCTCCACCGCTGCAGTGCGCGCGCGCTCGAAGACGCCGAAGTCTACATGATCCCGGCCAACCGCCTGCGCGATCCGGTCAGCCACAGCCCCGGCCTGCAACGCCAGTTGCTGCGCCACATGAGCGAAGAGATCATCCGCAGTCATCGCCTGATGGTGATGCTCGGGTCGATGCGCTCGGAAGCACGCCTGGCCACCTTCCTCCTCGACATCTCGCGCCGCATGCATGCGCGCGGCTATTCACAGACCGAATTCGTGTTGCGCATGTCGCGCGGCGAACTGGCCTCGCACCTGGGCCTCACGGTAGAGACCGTCGGCCGTACCTTCAACCGCCTGCAGGACGGCGGCCTGGTGAGTGTGCATCGCCGTCACGTCGTACTGCACGATCTGGTCGGACTGACAGCCATCATCGAGAACAGCGCCGAATGAAAGCGACACGCACCCGTGCAAGCGGGCGCGTGCCGTTCAGTCAGAATCAGGCATAGCCGCCATTGGCGCGCAGCACCTGCGCGTTCACCCAACCACCGTCCGGCCCCAGCAGAAACGACACCACGCCGGCGATGTCCTGCGGCTGGCCCAAGCGTTCGAGCGGCGGCAGCTTGGCCAGATGGGCGATCTGCTCTTCGGTCTTGCCGTTGAGAAACAGCTCGGTCGCCACCGGGCCCGGCGCCACGGCGTTGACCGTGATCCGGCGACCGCGCAGTTCGTTGGCGAGAACGTGCACCAAACCTTCCACCCCCGCTTTTGACGCGATGTACGGGCCGTAGCTCGGGAAAGCCTTGGCGATCACGCTGGTCGAAAAGGCGACGATGCGCCCGCCCTCAGCCACATGCTTGGCAGCCAGGGCCAGCACAATGAAGCTGCCACGCAGATTAGTGGCGATCACTCTGTCGAAGGCCTCCAGTTCACTTACATCGATGCGCGCATACGGCATGATGCCGGCGCTGTTGACCACCGCGTCGAGACGGCCAAAGGTCTTGAGCGTGGTATCGAAAAGATGCTCCATGTCATCGGCATGGGCTACGTCGCCCTGCACAGCCACGGCGCGCCCCCCTTGCGCTTCGATGGCGGCAACGGTCTCCGCCGCCTTGGCCGCATTGCCGGCGTAATTCACGACCACGCTGAAACCATCGCGCGCCAGGCGCAGGGCGACGTCGGCGCCGATGCCGCGCGAGGCCCCCGTCACGATGGCCACGCGGGAAGCTGCTTGCTCTGTCATAGGTGTTCTCCAGATCGGTTGAGGCACCGGAGCGTCCGGTGGATGAAGCAAGTATGGTCCGTGCCGGACTGTTTGATAACATGAACAATTGAGAACAGACTGATTAGCCATTCTGCACAATGCCCGCCACCGATCTGCCCTTGAATGACCTGGAAGCCTTTGCCGCGGTCGCACGTCATCGCAGCTTTCGCCGCGCCGCCACGGAGCGTGGCGTGTCCGCATCGCTGCTGAGCCAGACCGTGCGCCGTCTGGAAGACCGCCTCGGTGTGCAGTTGCTGCACCGCACGACACGCAGCGTGTCGCCCACGGAAGCCGGCGAACTATTGCTGGCCGGCGTGGAGCCGGCGTTGTCGGGCATCGCCGCCACCGTCGAGCGCATCAACGGTCTGCGTACGCGGCCGTCGGGGCGCCTGCGCATCAATGCGCCCACGCCGGCGGTTCACCTTGCGCTGGCGCCGATGCTGGCGGGGTTTCTGTCGAGGTATCCGGACGTCCACATTGAAGTCGTGGCGGATAGCGCCTTCGTGGACATCGTCGGCCAGGGTTTCGACGCCGGCATTCGCTTCGGCGAAGACCTTGCCCAGGATATGGTAGCCGTGCCCCTGCACAGCCCGCGTCAGCGCATCGTCATCGCGTCGCCGGCATATCTGGCCCAGGCCGGCACGCCGGCCTCACCGCACCAACTGCTCGCTCACAAGCGCGTGGCCCACCGCTTTCCGGGTGGGTCGATCTATGAATGGGAATTCAGCCGTGGCGCGCAGGCACTGCGCATCGCGCCACAGGGGCCGCTGACGGTGAACGATCCGATCGTAGCGCTGCAGGCCGCGCTCGATGGCATCGGTTTGGTGTGGACGTTCGAAGAATATGCGCGGCCGCATATCGCGGCCGGCGCCTTGGTGGAAGTGCTGGCGGAATGGCGGGCGCCACCGCTGGCGCCGTTTCTGTATTTTTCCAGCCGCCGCCACATGCCCGCCCCGCTGCGTGCTTTCATCGACTACGTGCGGGAGACTGCCGCCTGACGGCCCCCGTCAGTGGGTGCCGGGGTGATCCTTGCGGGTGTCCCAGAAGGTCGCCTCGATCTTGTGACCGTCCAGGTCGCGCACGAAGCAGCCGTAGTACGGCTCGCCATAATGAGGGCGCCCTCCCGGCGGGCCATCCGGCGTTGCCCCGGCGGCCACCGCTGCGGCGAAGAAGGCATCGACCGCATCCTTGCTGAGGGCGATGAAGCCGAAGTGCGTACCGTTGCCCACGTTGGCGGGCTTGCCATCGATCGGCGTCTGCACCCAGAACTCCGGAAACTGCTTGCCGTAGGCGACGGCATTGACCCCCGGCACCTCCAGCACGCGGCGCGCGCCAATGGTCGCCAGCACGGCATCATAGAACGCCAGCGCCTCGGCAAAACGATTGGTGCCGATGGAAACGTGCGACGTGATGCTGGGGATTTCAGGCATGTCGGACATATCCGTTTCTCCTCCTCTGAATGGTCCGCCTACCCGACGACATGACGCCTCGCGGGCAGGCTGTACGCACATCAGGCCAGGCGAGCCAGCACGCGTTCGCGCCCCATGACCTCAAGCACGGCATCGATGGAAGGCGTCTGTGGCACGCCGAGCAACTTGACGCGCAGAGGAATGGCCACTTGCGGCATCTTCAGGCCATGCTCGGTGCAGGTGTCCTTGATGGACTGGTTGAGCGCGGCGCGCTCCCACGCCACATCGCGCAGGCGTGCCGTGAGCGAGGCCAGCGCCGTGTTGGCGGTATCGGTGAGGTGCTGGGCGAGCAGTTCCGCCGAGGGGGCCGGCGCGGCGTAATACGCGGCAACGGCATCGGCCAACTCCACCAGCGTCGACACGCGCTCACGATACAGCGCGATCACGTCGGCCAGCACCGGCCCGCCATCCAGCGATACACCGCGCGCGGCCAGGCGCTGCGCGCAATCCTCGGCCAGCACGGCCGGATCGGTCTGCTTGATGTAGTGGGCATTGAGCCACTTGAGCTTTTCGGTGTTGAACTGGGCCGCCGACGGCGTGATGTGATCGAGGTCGAACCATTCGACGAATTGCTCGCGCGTGAACACTTCATCGTCGCCGTGGCTCCAGCCGAGGCGCCCGAGGTAATTGATGACGGCGTCCTTCAGGTAGCCCTCTTCGTGATACTGCATGACGCTGACTGCGCCGTGCCGCTTGGACAGCTTGGTGCCGTCGTCGCCCAAGATCATCGACAGATGCGCGTAGTGCGGCAGTGTGGCGCCGAGCGCCTGCAGAATGTTGATCTGGCGCGGCGTATTGTTGACATGGTCGTCGCCACGGATGACGTGGGTGATGCCCATGTCCCAATCGTCCACCACCACGCAGAAGTTATACGTGGGCGTGCCGTCCGGACGCGCGATGATGAGGTCATCCAGCTCGCCATTGGCGATTTCGATGCGCCCCTTGACGAGGTCGTCCCACGCCACAATGCCCGCCTGGGGGTTCTTGAAGCGCACCACCGGCTTGATGTCTGCGGGCACGGCCGGCAGCGTCTTGCCCGGTTCGGGGCGCCAGCGGCCGTCGTAGCGCGGCTTTTCGCCACGCGCGCGTTGCGCTTCGCGCAGGGTTTCCAGTTCGGCCGGCGTGGTATAGCAATAGTAGGCATCGCCCTTGGCAATCATCTGCGCCAGGACTTCCTTGTAGCGGTCCATGCGCTGCATCTGATAGAACGGGCCTTCGTCCCATCCCAGATCGAGCCAGGCCATGCCGTCGAGAATCGCCTGCACGGCCGCCGGCGTGGAGCGCTCCAGGTCGGTATCTTCGATGCGCAGCACGAACTCTCCCTTGTGATGGCGGGCGAAAGCCCACGAAAACAAGGCGGTGCGGGCGCCACCGATATGCAGGTATCCGGTCGGGCTGGGGGCAAAACGGGTACGGACGGGAGAAGTCATGCGAACGGCTCGTGGCTTGCGGCAAAGACCACCATTGTAAGCCAATGCCCAGAACAGGGGCGGACAACGCCACGCCGCACGCCACCATCCCCTGCCCCACGCATGAAAAAGCCGGCCACGAAGGGCCGGCTCGAATCCGAAAGGCGTGCCGTTCAGGCCCGCATTCAGACCGTTTCGCGCAGACGCGGATACACCGCCAGAATGTCCTGGATGTTCTTCTTGTTACCGTCCGGCATGAGGGCATCGCCATGGATGTAGCCCCCCTCGCTGCGAAAGCCGGGCACCAGGGCGGGCTCACCGCGCTCGGCGGCGATCAGCGCCGCCAATGCCAGCGGCTCGGCATCGTCGAAGCGGCAATAGATGTGCGCGGCGCTGGGCACGAAGGTGCCGCGATGCCAACGCTGCGCCAACATGCGGCGGCCGATGGCGCGCGCCAACTGCAGATAGGCATCGACGCCCGTGGCGCGGTGGATTTCGAGTGCAGCAAACAGCAGCACCGCGCTGTCGGCACGCGTGTCGACATCGACCGCCGGATTCAACGGATCACTCGCATGCCAAGTGCCGAGACCGAAATTGCGCGCCATCGCGGCCACCGTCGGCCACAGCGCCTCGGAGCGGCTGGCCGCCCAGGCCGTGGCATAGGACAGGAACACGATCGGCGTAATCTGGCGGCGTTCGAACACGCGGCCACGCTTGCCGTAGTAGCCCAGGCGCTGGAAGACCTGGCCGGTCAAATCCTTGCCATCAGCGAACATCGGCTTGATTTCGTTGGTTTCCGGCACATAGGCGTAGCGTGCCCAGGCTTCGAGCCCGGCGATGGTCCAGTCATGCAGTTGACGCCCCCCCTCGCCCAGTTCGCGTGCCAGCAGCACCTGCGCCAGCGAAGCGTCGCCGTAGATCCCTTCGGGGCCGTTGAGCGCTTCATCGTCCATCTTGAACAGCACCCAGGCTTCTTTGGCGACCTCGCCGTATTCCGGACCAAACTGGCGCTGCGCGCGATCACCGAAGAACGAGAAGGTAAAGCGCGGATCGCTCTCGTCGGTGGGCGGCTCTTCGCGCTTGGTGGGGCGATTGAACTGATAGACGCCCAGGCCGGTGGCCGGATAGCGCGAACGCACGTACTGCCAGGCCATGAACTCCGCCCATGACAGCGGCCTGGCGTCGCCAGACAGCTTGCTCAGCATGCCGGCGGCATAGATGAGGTCATTGCCGATATTGACGAACGACAGCCCCTTGGCTTCGCGCAGGATTTCCAGATCACGATGCTGCGGCTTGTCCCAGAAGCGCGCCTCGTCACCGAGCGGCTTGCCGAAATCGCCGTGGCGCGACAGCTCGAGGGTGTCCCAATCGAAGATGTGGCTGTTCCACAGCGCCTTGATGAGTCGCGTCGTCGCCGGGGCGTCGACCTCGTACATCAACTCGTAGAACGGATAATGGTGCTTGAGCTCGTGCACCATGTTCTTGTTCTCGGGCCCGACGGCGCGCAGGGTCTTCATGTCGAGGAAGGTATGCCCACCCCAGCGCAGCAACCCGCTCTCGTCGGCATTCGCAAAGTGCCAGCCGATGGCCTCGCGCGCGGCCTCGATGTAGCGCGCTTCGCCGGTCAGCGCCGACAGCCCGGCCAGAAAGCGAAACAGATTCTGCTGTGACGCGATGTTGGACGGCTCCCATTCAGTGCCATCCAAGTTGCGCCACGTCACCGGCTTGCCCGTGAAGCTGTCGAAGCCGTCATAGAACAAGGGCGTGCCGTGGTAGGGATCGCGGTATTGCGTGAGCACTCGGTCGGCATAGGCGACGAGCGTATCGAGGGATGAAGCCATGATGGGTGCTACCGGTTCGGAAATTTCCTGCATTTTATCAGTGCGCCCCACGGGACGCGCGGCTCGGCGCGTATTGCCACAATGTGCGTTTGGACAGTCCTACACTATGCGCGGGCCACGCTGACAAGCCCCACGGCAGCCTTGTTCTACGCTGACAGTACCGCACTTGGTCGATAACCTCGGAGGAGACCCGTCATGCTGAAATGGGCGTTGATTTTCTTGGTGATATCCATCATCGCGGGGCTGTTCGGCTTTACCGGCATTGCCGCCGGTTCGGCCGCGCTGGCGAAGATCCTGTTCTTCATCGCCGTGGCCCTCTTCGTGATTTTCCTGATCCTGGGCGTCACGGTCTTCAAGGCCATGAAATAGCCCTGGCAAGGCAGGACCCCGGCCCCCAGGGGCCGGGCAACCGTCAATCAGGGCTTGGCAGCGTAGGTTTCGATCTCGGCAATGGCCGGCTTGCCCTTGGCGGACACCACCACCACGCAGATCTTCTTGCTGCTCACCGGTTCAAACGTGATCACTGCAGCACTGCCACCCAGCGTGTTCCCTTCGGCCAGGGTCTTGAGCTTGGAGCCGTTGCGATCCTCCAGGCGCCAGGCGGTGATGTTGTCACCCGCTTCGCGCACGATCGCCGCCGCCACCGTCTTGGCCGAATCCCATTTCACGCAGACCGATTCGCCGGCATCCCCGGCAGGCTGCCAGGCCGTTGCCACGTCACCGTCGAGCACAACACCATACGAACTACCGTCAGCCTTGCTCGATCCGTCGGCCCGCGCGCCTTTGGACAGATTGTCCGCCGCGTGCGCGGTCCCCATTGCCGCCAGGGCAGCACAGCACACCACCAGCCGGAGGGAAGTGGATTTCATATGTCGTCTCCTGAGTGTTATTGTTACCGGTAGCACCTACCTGGGGACATTCTACGGCAGATAAGGCCGGTCGCCTTGGGTACGGGGAATATGCAAGCGATCTTTGTCAAAACTGCGCCGGGGCTGCGCCGAGCGACCTGCTCCGATACAATAGCAGGGTTATTACTGGAGGTTTTTTATGTTCGTTTACTCGAAGGATTGTGCTGTCGAAGACCTGGGCGGCGGTGTTTCGCGTCAGATCCTGGCCCACGACGGCGGTATGATGCAAGTGAAGGTGATGTTCGAAGAAGGCGCCATCGGCCCCATGCACAGCCATCCGCACGAGCAGCTCACGTACGTGATGTCGGGTGAATTCAAGTTCACCATCGGCGAAGAGACCCACATCGTCAAAGCCGGCGACACGCTGTACAAAAAGCCGAACATCGTTCACGGCTGCGTGTGCCTGCAAAAGGGCGATCTGCTGGATACCTTCACGCCGCAACGCCTGGATTTCATCGGCAAGGCCTGATCGCCTGCCGATCGCGGCCTTGGCCGCACGCTCCGCAACGGGTCGCCTTGGCGGCCCGTTTTCATTGGTGCCGGCGGCGGCCTTTAGTCACCGGCGGCGGCGTGCCACAATAGCCCCCGCAAAGTTGTCTGGCAAATTGCCGGGCATGTGTTTCATCCAAGTACACAAGCGTGGGGAGAGAAGTTCATGCGTTACGCCATTGTTGGTTCGGGCAACATCAGCAACACCTACGTGCGGGCGTTCGCCAACATTCCGGGCGCCGAGCTGGTGGCCTGCGTGTCGCGCAGCGGCCGCACGCCCAAGGAAGCACCGCAGATCGAGTGCAAGCCGTCGCTCGACCAGATCGAGACGCCGTTCGATGCGGTGGTGATCACCACCCCCAACGGCCTGCATCATGTCAGCGCCATCGAAGCGGCCGCGCTCGGCAAGCACGTGCTGACCGAAAAGCCGCTGGACATCACGGTCGAGGCGATGGATCAGATGGTCGCCGCTTGTGACAAAGCCGGCGTGCTGCTGGCGGTGGCCTTTCAGCGCCGCACCAATCCGGACAACATGGCGATCAAGAAACTGCTCGAAGCCGGCGCCCTCGGACGCGTTTTCGCGGCCGACCTGTCATGCCGCTTCTGGCGCGACCAGGCCTATTACGACAGTGGCGATTACCGCGGTGGCTGGGCTATCGACGGCGGCGGCCCGTTCATCCAGCAAGCCTCCCACAACATCGACAACTACATCTGGTTCTTCGGCATGCCGAGCGAGGTGAACAGCCAACTTGGTACGTTCATGCACGACATCGAAGCCGAAGACCATGGCGCTGCCCTGCTCCGCCACGACAACGGCATGATCGGCACCATCGTGGCATCGACCTGCGCGCGCCCCGGCTATCCGGCACGACTGGAAGTCATCTGCGAAAAAGGCAGCTTCACCCTGCTCGACGACCGCATCGCGATATGGAATGTGGATGGCATCGCCAACCCGGCAAGCACGATTGCCCCGCGTCCCGATGATGGCGCCCGCAGCGCGGCGGTAGCCGACACCTCACGCCATGAGGCCGTCATCAGCGACTTCGAAGAAGCCGTTCGCACGGGGCGCCGTCCCTTGGCCGACGCGGCCGATGGCCGTCGGGCCACCGAGCTGATCCTGCGCATCTACGGCAAGCTCTGAGAAGGCGCCACCCTTCGCGCTGCACATGCCGCGCGTCGCCAGGCGACGTGCGGCTTTCATTTGCTTACATCCTGCAACAGATCTGCATCATCAAGGATACATGCTGACCGTAGCATCGGGGCCATCAGGTTGCTAACAGATGGGCCATCGCGCACGCCATCCGGGGCGTGCGCAGCTCCCGGAACAATGAAAATCGGTCTCCTTATCGACTCGCTCATTGGTGGCGGCGCAGAACGGATCGTTCTGAATTTTGCCCAGGCTTTCCAGCGACGCGGACACGATGTCCATGTCGTGCTTATTCGCAATCAGATCGAGCATGAAGTGCCCCAAGGCATTCGCATCCATGCGCTTTCGGATGATGGACACGTCGCACGCAACCGCACTGTCAACAAGCTGATGCTCGCCTGGCAATTGCGCCGGCTGGTAACCGACCTGCAAAGTGACGGTCAACGTTTCGACTTCTTCATCTCCAACGCCGAAGATGCCGACCGCATCTCGGCTATGGCAGGTCTGGACAAGGTGTTCATCCGCTATCGCAATTCGATGGTCGAATACCTGAACAACAAGATCGGCAGCAAGACGGGCTTCAAGCGTGTCGTACGCAGCATCCGCTGGCGCATGAAATTCCGGGCCATCTATTCGGATCGCCACATCATCACCGTATCGGACGCCCTGCAAGACGAGATCGTCGACGGCGTGGGCGTGGCACCTCGTTCCATCCACACCATTTACAACCCATTCGATTTCGACTTCATTCGCCAACGCGCCGGGCAGTTCGTGCCGCAGATCGAAGGGCCGTACATCATCTACGCGGCCAAGTTCGAACGCAGGAAGCGGCAGGACGTGCTGCTGCGCGCCTATGCGGCGAGCGCGGCGCGCCACACCCACAAGCTGGTGCTCATCGGCGGCACCTACACCGACACGGACCGTACCTGGCTCGACGACATGCACGCCCTGATCGCCGAACTGGGCATCGGCGATCGCGTGGTGATGCCGGGCTTCCAGACCAATCCGTACCCGTGGGTCAAGCATGCCGATCTGTTCGCCATGGCCTCGGACAGCGAAGGCCTGCCCACGGTGCTGATCGAATCGCTGATTCTCGGCACCCCGGTGGTGAGCACCGATTGCCCAACCGGCCCGCGCGAAATCCTGACCGGCCCGCTGTCGAAGTTCCTCTGCCCCGTCGGCGACGCGCCACAACTGGCACACTGCATCGATCAGGCGCTGGCGCACTACCCCACCGTCGGCGACGCGATGCTGCAGCGCTTCCGCGCGGAATACTCGATCGGCCAATACATCGACCACTGCACGAGCATTCACTGAACCCGACGTACAAGGCCCCAAGAAAAAACCCCGGCACGCCGGGGCTTTTTCATTGGTGGACCGCTACCGGCTCAATCCTTGAAGATCTGATGCGGGATGAGCTTCCAGTAGTCTTCCTGGGTGGCGTCGTCCATGCAGGCCTGGATGATCTTACGGCCCAGCGGGTCGAGATCCGGCGTCAGGAACGGCGCCAGTTCGCGCTTGAAGAACTCGCGCCATTGACGTGCGCCTTCGTCGAAGACTTCCTGGCCGCCTTCCTGCTGGTTCTGCACATGCAGGAACACCGGCGACACGAACGAACCTTCGACACGGATCTGTTTGGGCACGTAGCCCAGCAGCGGGCAGGAGCTTTCAACCAGTTGCTCGCGCTGGAAGCGCGCGCTGCCGCGGCGGGCCAGGTATTCGCGGGCAATCCATTCCGACATGAAACCGACCTTCCATGCCCCCACATATTGATTGGGGATCAGGATGTGGCGGGTATCCGTGTTGGCCACGATCTGGCGTAGCAGCAGGTTGGCCTGATCGACGCGCCGCCCCGTGCAGAAGGCCCAATAGGAGCCCACGCCTTCGGACTGCATGCCCTTGGAATCCTGGATGCTCGGGTTGGCGTGGCCGCGCGGCGCCGCCAGACGCCACAGCCAGGCCAGTGCCGGGTTGAGGATATGCAGCATGCCGAGGATGCCGTACTGGCGGCTGTCCTTGTGGGTGGGCGGGCAACGCACACCAAAGCTGCGGATATTGACCGACACCGGGCCTTCGGAGATGCCGTCGACCATATCGCGCGGAATGATGACGCGCGGATTCGGGCACGGCTTGCCCGGGGCGTCCTCGATGTGCTCCCAGATCAGGCAGTTGCCGCCGGGCACAATGTAATGGTTCAGGAAGATCAGCGGACGCGAAGGCTGAATGCACAACCGCTCGAGGTGCGGATCGGTGCCGTAGCCCTTGATGTGGTCAACGCGCACGAACCAGCCGTTCTCGGCATCGTTGATGTTGAGCTTGGTCTGCCCTTCGTTGTAGTGCGGGTGAGCCACCGCCATGTCGTCGGCCATCGGGTTCAGGCGACAGGCTTCGGGCAGCACCAGCGTACGTTCCTCGCCGGTGACGACGTTCTTGCCCAGCAACAGGCGGCCGTCTTCCATGCGATGGATGTGCTCGGTCATCTCGCTCTTGCCGCCACCGGAGGCGCCTTCATGCATGATGACGATCTGGTTGTCATACGGCGTCACCACGCCCACCGCCGCGCAGTGGTTGGTGGTCCAGCCTTCGCGCTCACCGATGTCGAGCAGCAGCGAGTACACGCCCTTCTTGGCGCTGGGGCCGGGGTACAGGTTGTAGGCGAAGACTTCCTGGTGCGTGGTAGTGCGAGCATGCACCACGACCTGCTTGCCATCGAAAAGGGTGTGGCGGAACGGGGGCGCCACGAAAATCACGCCGCCGGTGAGGCGAAAATCGCTCGGCACCTTGTCGCCCGGGATCATGCCTTGCAGATCGGCCAGGGCGCCGGCAAAGAACGCGGCCTGCTTGGGGCACACGAGCAACGCACCATAGCCCAGTTCGTCGGGACCGGCGTAGAACGGCACCACCACGAGTTCCTGCTTCTTGAGCCAGTCGAGCGTGGCCTGGCGGGTGCGATCGAATTTTTCGCCGAAACGTTCCTGATAGGTGGGCTTATCGGTCGGCAGGCTATCACCGATGACCATCGCATCGGGGTCGCGACGGCGCATCTTGGGGTCGGGGAAGTTGATCGCCAGGCCGTTGCGAGCCTTGGTGACGATGGCTTCGGTCACCGGACCTTGGCCCGGTACTTCGAAGGTGGACGCGTACTCGCCCTTGTCTTCGCGATTCGACTGCCGCCAGTCGGTCGTGCCCGCTTCGCGGCCCAACGCCCAGTCGAGCAGGTCTTCGCGTTTATTGGCCACGAACAGCGCCGGCGCGGCGCCAAGTACTTCGATCACATGGGCGGGCAAGCCGAGATGCGACCATTCACTCTTGAAATCGATCGTCCCGGCAGTCGGTTTTGTCGTCATGGCTGGAGGGCGTAGCCCTTCTCCGAAGTCATCAGGGGAGGTGCGCGCACGTGCGCTCGACACCTTCCTTGAGGATAAAAACACCTCGGAACCAGCTATTTGATAAAACTTAAGGTACTAGGGAATAACTGTAGGAATCTGCAACGATTCTGAGACCGCACCCGACATTACGTGTCAGACGCGGCCCCATCCACCGCACATCATTGCGCGGACAGGCGTGAATGAGCCTGCCATTGCGGGGCGAACAGCTTCTTGCCACTGAGTTCGCTGATACCGCGCACCAGCAACCAGGTCAACAGGTTGGGCGCAAAGTGCTGATTCACTTCGACGTCGCCATTCAGCGCATAGGGTTGGTTCTTCGTGCTCATGATGTTCTCTCTGTCGGTGTTTTGGGGGAGTCGGCTTGCACCGTGACTGAAGTGTAAGAACTTGCCCCCGGACAATCCAATTCGAGTGTTCGATCAATTCATAAACATAAGTTTTGACAGGGAAATTGCTCTGGCGCAGCTGCCCCGATAAATGCCATTGTCATTTGTTAATGAATCGTGACATTCCGTTGCCAAGCGTTGCACGTTGACCTCCATCAACCCTAATAGGCAAATCGAGGAGAATCATTGCACACGGCGAAAGATGGCCTTGAAAGGCACCATTCTGTTGCGGGCGGCTTGCAAGTCCATCTATTGCGGAGACACAAATCACGTATATGAAGGACGGAGACCAAAATGTCCCTTGCAGGTTTTGTAAGAACCGGTAGTCGGCTGGCGACGTCGCTGCTCGCTGCTGTCGGCCTTTTCACGATGTCGCATGCAGCTTCTGCAGCACCCCATGGCGGCGAGGCCAACCTCGTACTCCCCAATCTGAATGACCCGAATCTGGCCACCTTCCTGGGTGGTATGACCGGATCCCACCTCCTGATGGGGGGGCTGGTGGTCTGCGTGCTGGGGCTTCTGTTCGGCGCCGTCATCTATTCGCAAGTCAAGAACATGCCCGTGCATCGCTCGATGGCTGAAGTCAGCGAGCTGATCTACGAAACCTGCAAGACCTACCTGTTCACGCAAGGCAAATTCCTGCTGATTCTGGAAGCCTTCATCGCCGTCATCATCGTTGCCTACTTCGGCTGGATCCAATCCATGTCGATAAGTGACGTGGCGATCATCCTGATTTTCTCGCTGGTCGGCATCGCCGGTTCGTACGGCGTGGCCTGGTTCGGCATCCGCATCAACACGCTGGCCAACAGCCGCACCGCGTTCGCCTCGCTCCAGGGCAAGGGCTTCCCGTGCTACGCGATTCCGCTCAAGTCGGGTATTTCGATCGGCATGCTGCTGATCTCGACCGAACTGCTGATCATGCTGGCGATCCTGCTGTTCATCGATCCGTCGCTGGCCGGCAAGTGCTTCATCGGTTTCGCCATCGGTGAATCGCTCGGCGCCGCCGCACTGCGTATCGCTGGCGGTATCTTCACCAAGATCGCGGACATCGGTTCCGACCTGATGAAGATCGTCTTCAAGATCAAGGAAGACGACGCGCGCAACCCCGGCGTGATCGCCGACTGCGTGGGCGACAACGCCGGTGACTCGGTCGGCCCCACCGCCGACGGTTTCGAAACCTACGGCGTGACGGGCGTGGCGCTGGTCAGCTTCATCATGCTGGCCGTGCCGGAAGCCGCCGTGCAAGTGCAACTGCTGGTGTGGATCTTCGTCATGCGCGTGATGATGATCATCGCCTCGGGCGGTTCCTACCTGTTCAACGAAATGCTGGCCAAGAGCAAGTACGGTTCGGCCCAGCGCTTCAACTTCGAACATCCGCTGACCTCGCTGGTGTGGATCACCTCGATCGTCTCACTGGTGCTCACCTTCCTGGTGTCGCATGCCCTCATCGGTGACATCACGATCAACGGTCAGGTGTATGCCAATCTGTGGTGGCAACTGTCGCTGATCATCACCTGCGGCACGCTGGCCGGCGCAGTCATCCCCGAAGTCGTGAAGGTGTTCACGTCCACCAGCTCGCGCCACGTGCGTGAAGTGGTGACGGCCTCGCGTGAAGGCGGTGCCAGCCTGAACATTCTGGCCGGCCTGACGGCGGGTAACTTCTCCGCTTTCTGGATGGGCGTCGTGATCGTGGCCCTGATGGGTCTGGCGGCAATGATCTCCGGCCACGATCTGGCCAGCGTGATCAACCCCGATCCGTCCAAGGGCGTCGTGATGGCCGCGGTGTTCGCCTTCGGCCTGGTGGCCTTCGGCTTCCTGGGCATGGGCCCGGTGACGATCGCTGTCGACAGCTACGGCCCGGTGACGGACAACGCACAATCGGTGTATGAGCTGTCCACCATCGAGCAACTGCCGAACATCGAGAAGGAAATCGAAAAGGATTTCGGCTTCAAGGTCGACTTCGACGTCGCCAAGGATCTGCTGGAAGAAAACGACGGCGCGGGCAACACCTTCAAGGCCACGGCCAAGCCGGTGCTGATCGGTACCGCGGTGGTCGGCGCCACGACGATGGTGTTCTCCATCATCATGCTGCTCACCAACGGCCTGACCGAACAGCTCTCGCACCTGTCGATCATCTACCCGCCGTTCCTGCTGGGCCTGGTGGCCGGCGGCGCGACGATCTTCTGGTTCTCCGGCGCATCGATGCAAGCGGTGTCGACCGGTGCCTACCGCGCAGTGGAATTCATCAAGGCCAACATCAAGCTCGATGGCGCGACCAAGGCTTCGGTGAAGGACAGCAAGCGCGTGGTGGAAATCTGCACGCAGTATGCGCAGAAGGGGATGTTCAACATCTTCATGGCAGTGTTCTTCGGCACGCTGGCCTGCGCGTTCATCGAACCGTTCTTCTTCATTGGCTATCTGATCTCGATCGCCGTGATCGGTCTGTACCAGGCAGTGTTCATGGCCAACGCCGGTGGCGCCTGGGACAATGCCAAGAAGATCGTGGAAACCGAACTGCGCGCCAAAGGCACCAGCCTGCATGACGCGGCCGTGGTGGGTGACACCGTGGGCGATCCGTTCAAGGACACCTCGTCGGTGGCCATGAACCCGATCATCAAGTTCACCACCCTGTTCGGCCTGCTGGCCGTCGAAATGTCGGTCGGCATGCAGGCCGCCGGCCAAGCCGGTCTGGCCTGGACGCTGGCGGGCGTGTTCCTGCTCATCAACCTGTTCTTCGTCTACCGCAGCTTCTACGGTATGCGCATCGATAGCGTGAGCGAACCGGAAGCCAAGGGCGCAGCCAAGCTCAGCACGCAAGAGAGCTGATGCACCCCGGGCCGGCGGATACGCCGGCCAAAAAAAAACGGCGCCTGCGGGCGCCGTTTTTGTTTGCCTTAATGATCCGCTCTTACTTGGCGCTCACGATCTTGAGCACCGTTTCCAGATCCTGATCGTTCTGTACGTATTTCGTGTACAGCTTGACCGCGAAGGATTCGATCCCCGTCTGTGCCAATTGCGATTTGGGAATGATCGTCACGCCTGCTTTGCGCGCGACGTCCAGGGCTTCGCGCTCCTTGGTCGCCCACAGCTTGCTCATGAAGTCCGACGACTGCTCGGCCGCCTGCTTGAGCAGAATCTGTTGCTGCGCGGTGAGCTTCTGCCACGACTTCTTCGACATCAGGAGCACCTCGGGGACCATGGAATGCTCATCCAGGCTCAGGTACTTGGCAAACTTGTAATGCTCTGTGCTGACATACGAGGGCAGATTGTTCTCGGCCGCGTCGATCTCGTTGTTCTTCAGACCATCGAGCACCTTGTCGTACTGCATCACCACGGGCGTGCCGCCCAGTTGTGTGATCAGATCCTTGTACACCGGTGAAGGCTGCACGCGGATGCGCAGCCCTTCAAAATCCGAACGCGTGCGAATCGGCTTCTTGACGCTGTAGAAGTTGCGCGTACCGCTGTCATAGAAAGTCAGCGCGACCAGCCCCGTCTGCTCGATCTCGGATTCCATGCGCTTGCCGAACTCGCCGCGCAACACGCTCCACATGTGGTCGCGCGAACGGAACAGATACGGCAGGCTGAGCAGCTTCACCGACGGCACGGTCTCCGACAGGATCGCCAGATTGACGCGTCCCATGGCGATGTCGCCACGCCGCAGCTTTTCGACCACCTCCGGTTCGTTACCCAACTCGCCGCCCGATCTCAGTTGCATGACCAGATCGCCGGAACTGCGCTCGGACAGCGTACGGGCAAGAAACTCCTGGGCCTGCGTCACCGGGTGATCCGGCTTCTGCGACTCGGCCGACACCAGCGTCGTCGCCGCCATGGCCGCGCCGCTCACGCCCAATGCCAAGGCGACACTGGCGGCCAGGCTGCGTAATCTGAACATCCTCATCTGTCTTCCTCACTCATCTAATGGCGGGCCAGCGGGCCCATCGATACATTCGGGTGAATCTCATGACGGCCGGCGCCATACGGTCGCCTGTCTTGGCCGGACGGCTTCTGCGTCCGTCTGCATCGGGTATGCAGGGCACTCCGCGGCGGGGCTACAGACTTCCGACGAACGCCATTTTTCTCCGCTCAGGTGGAAGGCGAATCCGGGTATTCCTGTAGCGTTTTCGGCACCGTTCGCTACTACTTGCAAGCAATTTGCCCCCTACTCACACAACGGGAGGCAACCGGTCACACCGTGTCTCGATACGGGGCGCTTTTGGCTCCGGCGCCAGCCCACGTAGAATGCGCCGGTTTCCTCAGACCCGCGGTGCCGCGGCCCGATGCATTGAATTCCTTACTGACAGAGCTGACCGCGCGCCTGCAATCGCTCGATGACACGGCCCTGCGCCGCACACGACGCCTTGCCACCACGCCATGCGGCCCGCTCGCGACCATCGACGGCCGCACCATGCTGGCTTTCGCCAGCAATGACTATCTTGGCCTCGCCGGCGACGCGGCACTCGCGGCTGCCGCCCGTGATGGCGCCACGCGCTGGGGCGTGGGCGCGGGTGCCTCGCATCTGGTCAGCGGTCACACCGACGCCCACGAACAGTTGGAACGCCGCCTGGCGGCGTTCGTCGGTATGGACGCGGCGCTGAGCTTTTCGACCGGCTACATGGCCAACATCGCCGTCATGCCCGCCCTGCTCTCACGCGGCGACGAAATCTTTGCCGATCGCCTCAATCACGCCTCGCTCATCGATGGCGCACAGTTGGCACGGGCCACGTTACGGCGCTATGCCCACGGCGACATGGACGCCCTGGCGCAACGGCTGGCGAATTCCGATGCACCACGCAAGCTCATCGTCACCGACAGCGTATTCAGCATGGATGGCGACGTCGCGCCGCTGGCCCGCCTGCTGGCGCTGGCCGAGGCGCATGACGCTTGGTTGCTGGTGGACGACGCTCATGGCTTCGGCGTACTGGGCCCGCAGGGCCGGGGCGCACTGGCCGAGGCCGGCCTGCGCGCCGAACGCCTGATCCTGATGGGGACATTGGGCAAGGCGGCAGGCGTGGCAGGCGCTTTCGTAGCCGGCCATCGCGTGCTCATCGACTGGCTGCTCAACAGCGCGCGCGCGTATATCTTCACGACTGCCGCGCCCCCCATGCTGGCGCATACCCTGCTGACCGCCCTCGATACAATCGAACAGGGTGACGCACGGCGGGCGCACCTGAATGCGCTCATCGCGCATTTCCAGGCCCATCTGCACCTCACTCGCTGGCGCGCACAGCCTTCGCGCACTGCTATCCAACCAGTGCTGATCGGCGACAACGCGACCGCCCTGCGTGCCGCGCGCGCACTGTACGAAGAGGGTATCTGGGTGCCGGCCATCCGCCCGCCCACTGTCCCCGTGGGGACTGCACGCCTACGCATATCGTTGACCGCTGCGCACACGTTCGAGCACGTGGATCGCCTGATCGACGCGCTGCGCCGTTGCGAAGCGAGCCAAGCATGAGCGCGCCATGGGTCTTTCTGCACGGCTGGGGCTACCTGCCAAGCGTATGGGACAGTTTGCGCGCGCACCTCGACGCACCGTCGTACGCCCCTGCGCTGACTGCCGACGATGACCTGACGACCTGGGCCGACGCACTCGTCGATCAAGTACCGGAGGGCGCCGTGGTAGTGGCCTGGTCGCTGGGCGCTTTGCTCGCGCTACAACTGGCCGCGCGCCACCCGGCACGTACCAGCAAACTGATCCTGTTCGGTGCCACCGCCCGCTTCGTGGCCGACGACACCTGGCCACACGGGCTCGACGCCCCCACCGTCGACGCCTTCGAAGACAACTTCAGGCGTGCCCCATCACGCACCTTGCAACGCTTCGTCGCGCTGCAAGCGTTGCACGATGCGCGACGTGCGCAGGTGACCGATGCCCTGGCCGCCTCACTACTCGATGCACATCACCATGCCGACAGCCTGACGCGGGGCCTGCGCTGCCTCGCTGTCAGCGATCTGCGGCCACAGCTGGCGCAAGTGAGCGCACCAACGCTATTGATTCACGGCGAGCATGACGCCCTCATGCCCATCGGCGCGGCGCACTGGCTGGCCTCGGCATTGCCCGACGCGCACCTGGAGTGCATTGCCGATGCAGCCCACGCGCCCTTTGTGTCGGACACCGCCCGCTGTGCCGCTTTGATGCGTGTCTTTGCATGCTGAGCGGCGCCGCCAAGCCGGACATTCGGCGTGCCTTTGGCGACGCGGCCCGGCGTTACGACGCCGCCGCCACAGTGCAGCGTTCGATTGCGGACGCCCTGCTGGCGCACGCGCAACTCTCCGCCGGTGCTGTCGTGCTGGATGCCGGATGCGGCACAGGCTACGGCCTGCGCGCACTGCGCCGGCGCACGCCCGATGTTCACGCCATCGGGCTGGATGCGGCGCACGCCATGCTCGCGCAGGCCGGTGGCGGCGTGTGTGCCGACCTCGAATCCCTGCCCCTGCGCAATGCCAGCATCGACCACTATTGGTCGAGCCTGGCCTGGCAATGGACGCAGCCACAACGTGCCATCGCCGAAGCGGCGCGCGTGTTGCGCAGCGCGGGCCGGTTGGAAGTCGCCACGCTCGGCCCGCATACACTCGACGCCTTGCGCGCAGCCTTCGACCAGGCGGATGATGCCGAGCATGTGCGTGATTTCACGGCGCCGGAAGCCTATGCCGATTGGCTGGCGCAGGCCGGCTTCCACGACATCACGGTGCACCGTCAGGACACCATCGTTCATGCCCCTGATCTGCGCAGCATCCTGCGCGGCCTGCGCGACATCGGTGCCCATGCGCTCGGCAAGGGACGCCGCCGTGGCCTGCTCGGACGCGCCGCGTGGTCGCGCATCGAAGATCATTACGAAAGTCTGCGCACCGACCAGGGCCTGCCCGTGCGTTATGACGTTGTCTATCTGCTGGCCCGGCGCGCGCCATGAATAAAGCATTTTTCATCACCGGCACCGACACCGAAATCGGCAAGACCCACTCCGCCTGCGCGTTGCTGCATGCCTGGCGCGCCACGGGCGCATCGGCCGTCGGTTACAAACCGCTCGCCGCCGGAACCGAATTGATCGACGGCGTACGCGCCAATGAAGACGCGCTGCGGCTGCAGGCGGCCAGCACACCGGGCTTCAGCCTCGCCGACATCAATCCGGTGTGCCTGGACGAGGCCATTGCGCCACATATTGCCGCCATGCGCGCCGGCATGACTTTCGACCTGCGCCGCATGCTCGATGGCTACACCGCGTTGCGCACGCGCGCTGACATCGTGTTGGTCGAAGGGGTCGGCGGATTCCGTGTCCCCCTAGGCAGTGGACTGGATACGTCTCACCTGGCACGGGCCCTGGGGTTGCCGGTCGTGCTGGTGGTGGGCATGCGGCTGGGCTGCCTCAATCACGCCCTGCTCACCGCCGAAGCCATCGCTGCGCGCGGCCTGCGTCTGGCTGGCTGGATCGCCAATACCCTGACGCCGGTGATGCCCTGCCTGGACGAGAACATCGCCACGTTGAAGGAAGCCCTGTCCGCCCCTTGTCTGGGCGTTCTGCCGGCCGACACCGCGCCAACTCAAGCCGCCGCCATCCTGACGCTGCCGGCTTGAACGCAGGTGGTACACTCAAAAACTTTTCACATCATCAAGGCACGATCATGAAACGATCGCGTTTCGGCCGCCGCAGCGGCCTGCCCCCCGAAGCCGAAGAACTGATCCGGCTGGCCAACGGGCTGGCCGAATCAGGCAGCCGCGCCGAAGACGCTTTCTGGGAATCCCGCTTGAAGCAGGCCATCGACGGCCTGTTGCATGGCGAGGCCGAAGACACCCTCAATGCCGCGCTCGATCATCTGTACGCCCTGCCCCGCGGTTATGACGAGTTGGCCGACCTGCTCGAATCGCGCGCCGAAACCGGCACTGCGCCGACCGAAGGTCCGCAGGTCGTGTTGATCGCCGCGCCGATTCTCGCCTGGTCGCGTTTCTCGATTCCGTCCAACGCCATCCCGGCCACGCTGCTGGCCAATCTGCGCGTGCACCTCACCGCGCACGTGCTGGCCAACAACGTTTCGTTCTCGCTGTGCAATATGCTGTTCAGCCCCGACCAACTCCCGCAGGGCTATTGCGACACCGCCCGCTTTGCTTCCGAACTGGGCGCGGCGGCGGTGGGTGCTCGTGACCTGACGATCGATCCGGGCGCGCTGCCGGAGACTTCACGCTTCCTGTCGGACGTGCGCTACGTGCTGGCCGCGGTGGTGGTCAAGCCCAACGCCGCCATCTTCCGCTGGCAAGAAAACGATGGCTCGCGCGAACAGGCCGCGCGCCAATGGCGGAGCCAGGGCGGCGCGGCGCTGGCGGCGCTGCTGCCGGGCTGCGCCATCGAACTGGTGTTGCCCGACGCCTACTTCGCGGCGTGCCGTGAAGCGGACCGTGCCTCGCGCCCGTATTCGATCCGCGCCTCGGTCGCGTTTCTGAGCACCACACTCGACGTGCCGCCCGATGGGCTGCGCGCGATCATTGCGCCGTTCTACGAAAACCAGCTCGAAGAATTCCGCATCGGCTTCACGACCAGCGACAGCGATGCCATCGTGCACGGCGTGGTGTGGCCGCTCATCGGCGCGGAAGATGATGGCAGTGAAGTGGCGGGACAGATCGAGGCCGCGTTGCGCGAATGCGGGGTGACGCGCATCGTGCAATTGGACAGCCGCTTCCCGATGGAATACTGCGACGATTGCGGCGCGCCCATGTACCCCACGCCCGATGGCGAAACGGCGCATGCCGAACTGCCGGAAGACAAAGCGGAGCAAGTGCCCCGACACCTGCATTGACATGATCGTGGGCGCCGCCCTGGCGCCCACGCATTCAGGCGCGACCGCGCGCCATCTTGGGCGATATGCCGTAGCTGCGCCGGTAGGCGGTGGCGAAGTTGGCTGCCGATCCGTAGCCGGCCATGACGGCGGCCTGCGCTACTGTCACCCCGCCCGATTCGAGGGCGCGCCGTGCCGCTTCAAGTTTGCGATGCCGCAGGTAGCCGAATACCGTCATGCCGAATGCGGCACGAAAATGCCGCTGCAGGCTGTTGGCATTGGTGCACACCTGGTGCGCGATGTCCTCCAGCGTCAGGCCTTCACTCTCATCGCTATCCAGCAATTCACGCACACGACGCATGCGCGCGTGCTCACGCGGCAACAAGCGAGGCGGCGCCACCGCACCCGGCGCGGCATCGGTCAGCACGCGCAACGCTTCGGCGGCCATTTCGAGGGCATGGCTTTCGAGATAGAGGTTCTGCAGCATGGGCGTCAGTAACGGCGGATGCACCAGTTGCGAAGCCAGCGCCAGCATGCGTGGTGAAGGCGTCCACCGCCGCGTGGCCAGATGGTCGCGCGCAAAATCGCGCACGCGAAGGTAATCGGGAGAACCCGCCAGGCCACCGTCTTCAAGCCATTCGGGGCTGATATTGACCGACACCTTGCGCACGTTGTCGCCCTGGCTGCCACGGCGCACCAGAATCTCAGGCTCGGCGCGCGCCACCATCACACCTTCGACGGCTTCGCCGGCACGCGTCGCGCGCGGCCCCAGCGCCATGTCGCGCCCACCGAGCGTGACATCGACGTGGCCTTGCAGAAAGAGATAACAACTGATGCCCTGACGCTGCACGGTTTCGGTGGTCAGGTCATGGGTGGGGGCGGCGTCGGTAGCATGCAGGATCAGCCCCGAGCGCAGGCGCACCAAGCGGTAATCGCCACGCAGCGCGACGCCATCGGCGGCCGCCACGCTCGGGCGCAGCACGCGAAACTGGAAACCCACCAGTTTCGCCAGAGCCGCCAGTTCATCCCCCCGTACGATATTGCCGCCGGCGGTGTCGTTCGTGATTCGTGCCGCTTCGTTCATCCCACCCATTCCCCGCTGACCGCCATGGTGCCAGCCCCGCCGTACTTGCCGGCGTCATCCGGGCCATCACGACGGCCCGGCAAAGATCTTCGTTTTTTTCGCAAACGTTTGTGCGCTGCAGAGATGCGACACTACGCCTCAAGCCTTTTAAACGCAAATCATTCTCAATTGTGTTAAAGTCGCCATCGCCTGCCATGTCTATTACTCGTTCTGTGTCATCCCGCCCCGCCCTGCGCCGCGCGCTGCTCGCCTCCACCATCGCCGCCTTGTTCGCACCCGCCGCCTGGGCCCAGCAATCGAATCTCGAACCCGTGCGGGTGTCGGCCGAAGGCGCTCCCGCCGATGGCTACGGCAGCCCGACCGCCAACATCGGCGGCAAGGGTGACGCGCCGGTCAAGGAAATCCCCCAACCGGTCAGCGTGGTGACGCGTGAGCGCATCGAAGACCAGAACATGGTCCGCCTGGAAGACCTCGCCCGCCGCACCACCGGCATGCTGGTACTGGCCAATGACCAGGGCCGCTCGTCGATCTTCGTGCGCGGCTATGAACTCGACGCATACCTGGTGGATGGCCTGCCCGCGCCGCTGTCGAGCATCTACGGCACGCAACCCGATCTGTCGATCTACGACCACGTCGACGTACTGCGCGGCCCGGCCGGCCTGTACAACGGCTCCGGCGAGCCCGGCGGCACGGTCAATCTGGCCCGCAAGCGCGCGCTGAAGGATTTCGCCGTATCCGGTTCGCTGGCCCTGGGTTCGTGGGATGCCGTGCGCACCGAGGCCGACGTCACCGGCTCGCTCAATGCCGATGGCAGCGTGCGCGGCCGCGCCGTGGCGGCATACCAGAGCAAGAACAGCTTCATCGACGTGAACGACAACGAAAACGCGGTGGCCTACGGCACGCTCGAATTCGATCTGTCGCCGCGCACCACGCTGTCGCTGGCCATGACCGGCGCCAACAGCAACGTCACGCCTTTCAACGGCCTGCCGACCACGCCCACTGGCGAGCTGATCGACTTCGATCGCTCCACCTTCATCGGTGCGCAGTGGAACCGCTTCAAGAACCAATCGAACGAAGCCTTCGCCGAACTGGTGCATCGCCTGAACAGCGGCGGCGAACTGAAAGCCTCGGCCCGCTACGTCGATCGCTCGGTGGACTTCAAGTACGCCTACGCCGGCAGCGCCGTCAGCAGCACCACGAGCACCGTCACGCGCACCGCCATCGCACGCCAGTACGAAGAAAAATCGCTCGCCGCCGACGCCCACATCAGCCAACCGTTCACCTGGCTGGGCCAGAAGCAGAACATCATCGCCGGCGTCGACTACCGCCAGTACGACCAGACCACGCTGCAAGGCAGCGCCACCGTGACGGGCACGACCAACGTCTACAACCCGACCTACGACTGGCCGGAACCGAACGTCACGCTGTCCAGCCGTACCAACGTCAAGCCGGAACAATACGGCGTGTACGGCAACCTGCGCATCAAGCCCTGGACGCCGCTGACGCTGATCGCCGGGGCGCGACTGTCGTGGTACCAGAGCACCACCACCAACCTGGCCGCCAACAGCGCCACCAAGGTCACGGTCGACAACCAGTTCACGCCGTATGCCGGCATCATTTACGACATCAGCAAGGATTGGTCGGCCTACACCAGCTACACCAGCATCTTCCAGCCGCAGACCAACCTGGACCAAAGTGGCAACACGCTCGATCCGCGCGAAGGCAACAACATCGAGGCAGGCATCAAGGGCGAACACTTCGGCGGCCGCCTGAATTCACAGTTCTCGATCTTCCGCATGCGCGACAACAACCGCGCGGTGGCGATCCCCGGCACCACGTATTACGGCGCCAGCGGCGAGACCGAGGTCAAGGGCTTCGAAGCAGAAATCTCCGGCACCATCCTGCCGGGTTGGGACATCAGCGCGGGCTACGCCTACACGCAAACGGAGTACCTGTCAGGCACGTCGGGCCAGGCCGGCACGACCTTCTCGACCTACACGCCGCGCCACAACTTCAACCTGTGGAGCCGGTATGACTTCCAGGGCGGCCTGCTGCGTGGTGCCTACGTCGGTGGCGGCCTGCGCGCCATGAGCAGCTTCTACAACGTGTCGGGCAACTACCGCATCGAGCAGGACGCCTACACGGTGGTGGATGCGCTGGTCGGCTATCGCTTCTCGCCCAACGTGGATGTGTCGCTGTCGATCAACAACCTGTTCGACAAAGAGTATTACCAGCGCGTCGGCAGCACGACCGTATTCAATTTCTACGGCGAGCCGCGCAGTGTCTGGCTGAAGACGGCGCTCAAGTTCTGATCGCCGCACCCCGGCCGCGTGATGCGGCCGGACCGTCGGCCGGATGGCCGGCGGTCTTGTACCGGATGGACGATGAAAACACTGTTGGCCTGCCTGTTTTGCCTGGCCACGGTCGCGGCACATGCTGCGCCCGTGGCTTTGTCACGCTCTGAAGAATTCATCACGCATTCCGAACGCACCGGCAAGGACTACCGCATCCAGGTGGCCTTGCCCGATGGCCCCGCGCCTGCCGGTGGCTACCCGGTGGTGTACGTGCTCGACGCCGACCTGATCTTCAACACAGTGGTCGAGACCATGCGCATCCAGGCCCGCAAGCCCGATGCCACCGGCGTACGGCCGGCCCTCATCGTGGGCATCGCCTATCCGGCGCAGGACAATCCGATCGCTCGCCGTGCCGTTGACTACACCCCTTCGCCGGTGGCCCTGCCGATTCCCGAGATGAGCGCCGCCATGCGCAACCTGGGAGGCGGCGCCGACGATTTTCTGGCCTTCCTGCACGACGAACTGCGCGGCGTCATTGCGCACCGCCATGCCATCGATCCGTCGCGCCAGGCGCTGTTCGGCCATTCGCTGGGCGGGCTTTTCGTGCTGCACGCCCTGTTCGCACGACCCGACGCCTTCACCGACTACATCGCCGCCAGCCCCTCTTGGTGGTGGAACGATGCACTCATGCGCAAGACCGAAGCGGCCTTCAGCGCACGGCCGGCCACCGGCACGCAGCGCCGCCGCCTGTTGCTGACGGTGGGCGAGTTCGAACAGAAGCCCAGCCGCTTCTCCGACAACATGCCCGGCGGCATGGACACCCTGCGCCAACGCGGCATGGTCGATAACGTCCACGCGCTGGCCAAGCGCCTTGCCGACGTCCCCGGACTGACCGTCCAGGATCACGAGATCGCTGGCGAAAACCATCTTTCGAGCATTCCGCAGGCGATCAACCACGCGCTGCGCTTCGCGCTCGAACCCTGATCCGAATACCTGCAATGAAAGGAAGCCCTAGGATGTTTCATCGCACACTGCGGCGCGCCGCGCTGACCCTGCTGGCCGCCACGGCGAGCCTTGCCCATGCCGCCAACATCGAAATCACCGACCTGGCCGGCCGCCACGTCACCATACCGGACAAGGTCGAGCGCATCATCGTCGGCGAAGGGCGCTACCTGCCCGCGCTGGCGATCCTCGATCGCCAGGATCCGACCGCCCGCATCGTCGGTATGATGGGTGACTTCGAACAACTCGACCCGGCCAGCTACAAGCGCTTTGCCGAGCGCTTTCCCAAGCTCGACAAGATCCAGCGCATGGGCCGCTCTTCGGAAGACAGCTTCAGCATCGAGCAGGCCATCGCACTGCGCCCGAACGTGGCAATCTTCGGCATCGAAGGGCACGGGCCGTCATCCGGCTCCAAAGAGGTGATCGACCGCCTGCAGGCGGCCGGCGTGGCCATCGTGTTCATCGACTTCCGCCGCGATCCGCTGGGCAACACCGTCAAGAGCATGCAGATTCTCGGCCGCGTGCTGGGTCGCGACAAAGAAGCCGCCGAATTTCTCGCCTTCTATGACCAGCAGATGCGCGTCGTCACCGATCGCCTGGCCAAGATCAAAACGCGCCCTTCGGTGTTTCTCGAAAGCCGCGTCGGCCGGAGCGAGGCCTGCTGCGAGACCATGGCCCACGGCATGATGGCGGGCTTTGTGGACCGCGCTGGCGGCGACAACGTGGCCAAGGCAGTGGTGCCGGGTGAAACGGGCACGCTCAACATCGAATACCTGCTCACCAACCAGCCGCGTTTCTACATCGGCACGGCGGTCGGGTCGGTCGGTACCATCGGCAAGGCGCCCAATCGCATCGTGCTCGGCGCCGGCGTCACACCGCAGGTGGCGCGTGCCTCGCTCGAGCGCGCCACGCGCCGTACCGGCATCGCCAATCTGACGGCCGTGCGTGAAGGCCGTGCTTTCGCCGTGTGGCATCACTTCTACAATTCGCCGTTCAACGTGGTCGCCGTGCAGGCCATCGCCAAATGGTTGCACCCTGAGGTATTCGCGGATGTCGATCCGACCGCGACTTTCCGCACCCTGCATGAGCGATTCCAGCCCTTCCCGCTGGATGGCACGTACTGGATCGGTCTGAAATGAACGCGTTACCCGCCACCGCCAGCGTGCCCGCACCGTCCGAGACGCTGGCCCGCGCCTATGCGCGCGTGTCGCTCCGCCGCGCGCTCCTGCTGGCGGCTTTCGCGGCGGCGCTCACGCTGTCGTTCCTGTTCGATGTATCGACCGGGCCGTCGTCGTTCCCGCTCGCCGACATCGTGCACGGCCTGTTCGATCCGGCCAGCCTGCCCATCGCGCAGAACATCATCCTGTGGGACGTGCGCCTGCCCTATGCCGTCATGGCGGTACTGGTGGGCGCCTCGCTCGGCCTGGCCGGCGGCGAAATGCAGACGGTGCTCAACAATCCGCTGGCCAGTCCGCTCACGCTGGGCGTGTCGGCGGCGGCGGCGGTGGGTGCCTCGCTGGCGATCCTGCTCGACATCCACATTCCCGGCGTCGATGCCAACTACATCATCGCCGGCTGCGCCTTCGTCAGCGCGGCCACCACGACGCTGGCCATCCAGGTGCTGGCGCGCGTGTTCGGCGCATCGACCAACGCGGTGATCCTGTTCGGCATCGCGCTGACTTTCGCGCTCAATGCGCTCGTGTCGCTCATCCAGTTCATGGCCGACAGCGACACGCTGCAGCAGATCGTGTTCTGGACCATGGGCGGACTGACCCGCGCCACCTGGGACAAGATCGCCATCCTGGCGGTGGTGGCCGCCGTCTGCCTGGCCCTGTCGCTGCGCAGCGTATGGGCGATGACGGCGCTGCGCACCGGCGAAGATCAGGCGCGCAGCCTGGGAGTCGCCGTCGAACGCCTGCGTCTGGTGACCCTGCTGCGGGTCAGTCTGCTGGCCGCCGTGGCGGTGGCCTTCGTCGGCACCATCGGCTTCATTGGCCTGGTGGCGCCGCACATGTCGCGACTGGCGCTGGGCGAGGACCATCGCTTCTACGTGCCGGGCTGCGCCCTGGCCGGGGCCTTGGTGCTGTCGCTGTCGTCCATCACCAGCAAGCTCATCGTGCCAGGGCTGATCGTGCCGGTGGGCATCGTCACCGCGCTGGTGGGCATCCCGATGTTTCTGGGCTTGATCGTGCGTCAGCGTGGAGGACTGTGATGGGCGGACTGATTGTCGAAAAACTGCACGCCGGCTATCGCCATCGCGACGTCATCGCCGGCATGGATCTGCCGGCCCTGCCCGACGGCGCGCTGGTGGCCTTGCTGGGTGCCAATGCCGCCGGCAAGTCGACGCTGCTCAAGGGCATCGCCGGCCTGATCAGGGCGCGCGGCCGCATCGAACTCGACGGCCAGGATCTGACGCGCCTGCATCATGCCGAACGCCTGCATGACATCGGCTATCTGCCGCAAGCACTGCCGCAAAGCAGTTCGCTGATCGTGTATGAAACCCTGCTGGCGGCCGCGCGCGCCGCACGTGCCGAACACGGCCAGGCAATGGCCGAGGCGGCCATCGAGCAGGCGCTCGACATGCTGAGCCTGCGCGAGCTGGCGCTGCGGCGCCTCGATGAACTGTCCGGCGGCCAACGCCAGATGGTGGGGCTGGCGCAGGTCGTGGTACGCCAGCCGCGCCTGCTCCTGCTGGACGAGCCCACCAGCGCGCTCGATCTGCGCTGGCAGCTCAAAGTCCTTCAGACCGTACGGCACCTGACGCGCGACCGTGGCGCCATCTGCATGGTGGCCATCCACGATCTGAACCTTGCCCTGCGTTACAGCGACAGGGTGATCGTACTCAGCCAGGGCCGCGTGCTGGCAGCCGGCGAGCCAGCCACGGTCATGACCAGCGACGTGCTGCATGCTGCCTACGGCATCCAGGGCCGCGTCGAAACCTGTTCGCACGGCTATCCGATCGTGCTGGCCGACCACGCCGCCTAGACACACCCCAACCAGACGGAACGCCCCATGAGAACCTCGCAAGCCAGGCTCGCCACCCCGCTCGCCCGCCGTTACCTGACCGCGCTGTGCTCGCATTTCACCCGCAAGATCACCGTCGAATACACCGACGACCACGGCTTGGCGCGCTTTCCGCAGGGGGAATGCGAACTGTCGCTGGATGGCGATGTGCTGGTGCTCGACTGCCGTGCACCGGATGACACGGCGCTGGCCAGTGTCGAAAAAGTGCTCAACCTGCACATGCAGTTGTTTACCCGACGCGACCCTGTCACCTTGTCCTGGCAACGTATTGCCTGAGCGGCTGACGCCGGCCCGGCACAAGGGCTGGCGCGGCGCACGCGTCTGATTCGT
Source organism: Rhodocyclaceae bacterium (assembly GCA_047605765.1). GTDB lineage: Bacteria > Pseudomonadota > Gammaproteobacteria > Burkholderiales > Rhodocyclaceae > JBGVSA01. Next base: position 13,369 of record JASGFB010000008.1, on the reverse strand, counting down.
TGCAGCTGGACGTGGCAAAAATACCTGGTTTTACCTTTTGTACGAGTAAACCCCTATATTGTGCGGTCGCAGCACAGGCACTCACCGACTCATCGCGAGTCCGGTAACAAAGCTGTCATCAAGACATGCGGGAATTGCTGCGTCGCACCATGAGATGCGCTCTTGCTTTTTATCGTCGCCAATCCTAAAGGAGCATTCACTTTCCATACGAACTGGCTAAAATCGGCGGTTCTGTAGTCTGACGGTGCGGCCCCTGCCCCGCAGGCATTATTTGAACTAGACGCCGTTCCAAAAGGATTCATCCGATGTCCCTCAGCGTCCGGCTCGCGCCGCTCGCAAGATTTGGTGTGTGGTTGCCGGCGCTCGCGTGGGCTCTCGCCCTGGCACTGACCGCCTGGATTGCCGCCATCTGGTACTGGCGTGTCGCCGCGCCGCGTCCCGAACAATCCGTCTACGCCGCCCAGACCGACCCTGCTGCTGCCGCGCGGGAGATCGCCACGCGCCATGTATTCGGCGCACCGGCCCAGGTCGCCAGCGAAGCGCCCCCGCCCAGCCAGTTCCAGTTGCTGGGCGTGGCGGCCAATTCCGGCCCCTCGCGCGGCTTCGCCATCCTGCAGATCGTCGGCCAGCAGCCCATGCCGGTGATTCAGGGTGAAGAACTCGCGCCCGGTGTAAGGCTGGAGAAGATCCTGCCGCAATCGGTGGAACTGTCCATCGGTGGCGTGCGCCAGACCGTGCCCCTGTCGCAATCCAGCGCCGTCCCGCCCGCGCCGTTGCCGGGCAACGCCCTGCGGCCGATGGTGCAACCCACGCCCGCCCAGCCCATGCCCGGTATCGCCCCGGCGCCCGCAGCCGCACCGCCGGCCACCGGCGCTCCGGCGGCACAAGCGCCGAACAACGACGAATCTGAAAACTGATGAGCAAGCATCCCGTGACATCCGTCCATGCCCGCAGTGCCGCCTGCCGCCTTCTGGCGTGCGCGGTCGCTCTGCAAACCGTCTGGCCCACCGCCTTTGCGCAGCAAACGCCCGCCGCCCCTGGCGCCACCGCCGCCACGGCCCCTGCGCCGGCCGCCACGGCAACGCCTCGTGGCACCGAAGGCGAAACGGTTTCGCTCAACTTCAACAATGTCGAGATCGACGCTGTGGTGCGTGCCATCGGCAAGCTGTCGGGGCGTAACTTCATCGTCGACCCGCGCGTGAAGGGCACGCTCAACATCGTCACGAACCAGCCGGTGCCGCGTTCGATGACGTATTCGATCCTGCTGTCGGCGCTGCGCCTGCAAGGTTATGCCGCCGTCGAAGGCAACGGCGTGGTCAAGATCGTGCCGGAAGCCGACGCCAAGCTGCATGCCGTGCCGGTGGGCAAGGACCGCGCCAACACCGTCACCACGGGTGACCGCCTGGTGACGGAGGTCTTCCAGATCAAGCATGAGTCGGCCGCCCAGCTGGTGCAGGTGGTGCGTCCGCTGGTGACGCCGAACAACACGGTATCGGTGTACCCGGGCAACAACTCGCTGGTGATCACCGACTACGCCGAAAACGTGTCGCGCATCGCCAAGATCATTTCGTCCATCGACGTGCCGCAGGGCGACGCTCAATTGCTGCCCCTGCGCAGCGCCTCGGCGGTAGACCTGGCCAATACGCTCAACAAGCTGTTCAGCGAAGGTGGCCAGAACAACGACGCCAGCCAGCGCATCACCATCCTGGCCGACGCGCGCAGCAATTCGCTGCTGGTACGCTCGGAAAACCGCTCGCGCCTGCAAGCGGTGCGCAGCATGGTGGCGCAGATGGACCAGTCGGGCATGGGCGGCAACATTCGCGTCATCTACCTGAAGAACGCCGACGCCACCAAGGTGGCGCAGACCCTGCGCGCCGCCATTGCCGGCGACACGTCGGGTGGCAGCAGCACCAGCGGCAATTCGCTCAACACCAATACCTCGGGCACGACCTCCGGCCTGACTACCAGCAGCTCCAACAGCAGCGCCAGCAGCACCGCCAATTCGAACTTCAATTCGAACTCGAATGGCGCCAATGTCAGCGGCGGCAATGGTGTGTTCGCCGATGTCGCCAACAACGCGCTGATCATCACTGCGCCCGACTCGGTCTACAACAACATCCGTGGCGTCATCGAGCAGCTCGACCGCCGCCCCGCACAAGTGTATGTCGAAGCCCTGATCGCCGAAGTGACCTCCGACCGCGCGGCCGAGATTGGCATCCAGTGGCAGAGCGGCATCCCGACCAGTGGTGGAACGACCGTATATGGCGGAACCAACTTCGGTAATTCGTCGCAGAACATTCTGGATATCGCACAGAACCCGCTCAGTGCCGGCGCCGGCCTGAACTTCATCGTCGGCAGCGGTCCGGTAACGGTGGGCGGCGTGACGCTGTTCAACCTCAACCTGCTGGCGCGTTTCCTGGAGTCGGATACCAACGCCAACATCCTGTCGACGCCGAGCCTGGTGACGGTCGACAACGAAGAAGCGCAGATCGTGGTCGGCAAGAACCTGCCCTACGTGACGGGTTCGTACACCAACACGGGCAGCACCAGCTCGTCGGTCAACCCATTCCAGACCATCGAATACAAGGACGTCGGCCTGACCTTGAAGATCAAGCCGCAGATCACCGAAGGCGGTTCGATCCGCATGCAGATCTACGAAGAGGCGTCCTCGGTGCTGAGCACCTCGACGACTTCCGGCCCGACGACCTCCAAGCGGTCGCTGACCTCGACGGTGATCGCCGACGATGGCTCCATCATCGCCCTCGGCGGCCTCGTCGAAGACAGCTACAGCGACGGTCGCGACAAGGTGCCCTTGCTGGGCGATCTGCCCTGGATCGGGCCGCTCTTCCGCTACGACAACCGCAGCCGCACCAAGACCAATCTGCTGATCTTCCTGCGCCCCAAGATCATGCGCACGGCCGAAGACACGCAAGCCGTCTCGCAGAGCCGCTATGACTACATCGTGGGCAAGCAAAAGGAACTCGACGCGCGCGATCGCCTGATGCGCGGTGAAGACGTACCGGTAAATATGCCGCCGGCATCGAGCCTCGGCACGCAGCCCGCCGTACCGGCCGTGGTGCCGCCAGCCGTGCCGGTGGTGCCCGTCGAAACCCCGCCGACCGTCACCACGCCCGTCACGCCGGCGAACTGACCATGGCTGCATTGACCCTGCCCTACATCTTTGCGCGGACCCATGGCGTCATGGTCACCGCCAGCAACGAAGACTCGGTCGAGTTGCTGGCGCGCGAGGACGTCACACCCGGGGCGCTGGCCGAGGCGCGCCGTGCCATCGGCATGCCGTTCAAGCTGACCCGCGTGACGCGCACCGCTTTCGATGCTCGCCTGGCCGACGCCTACGGCCAGGGTGATGGCAACGCGGCGTCGGTGGTCGACGATGTCGGGCAGGACGTCGACGTCTCGCAGATGATGCAGGACATCCCGGTGGTCGAGGATTTGCTCGAATCGCAGGACGACGCCCCCATCATCCGCATGATCAACGCGCTGCTGCAGCAGGCGGTGCGCGAGAAGGCCTCCGATATCCACATCGAGCCGTACGAACGGTATTGCCTGGTGCGCTTCCGTCGCGACGGCACCTTGACCGACATCGCCCGGCCGCATCGTGCGCTGCACGCAGCCATGGCCTCGCGCATCAAGATCATGGCGCAGTTGGACATTGCCGAAAAACGCCTGCCGCAGGACGGCCGCATCGCGCTGCGCCTGGCCGGCCGCACCGTTGACGTGCGCGTGTCGACCGTCCCGACGGCGCACGGCGAACGCATCGTGCTGCGTCTGCTCGACAAATCGGGCCAGCAACTGGGCCTCGAAACCACCGGCATGGCGCCGGATACGCAAGACGGCTTCCGCGAGCTGCTGGCGCACCCGCACGGCATCGTACTGGTGACCGGCCCGACCGGTTCCGGCAAATCCACCACGCTGTACGCGGCGCTGCGCGAGATCGCCGGCCCCACCACCAACGTGGTAACGGTCGAAGACCCGATCGAATACGACCTGCCCGGCGTCGGCCAGATTCAGGTAAACGCGCGCATCGAACTGACCTTCGCCAAGGCCTTGCGCTCGATCCTGCGGCAAGACCCGGACGTGATCATGATCGGTGAAATCCGCGACCTGGAAACCGCCCAGATCGCCGTGCAGGCCAGCCTGACCGGCCACTTGGTGCTGGCCACGCTGCACACCAACGACGCACCGTCGGCCATCACGCGCCTGATCGACATGGGGGTGGAGCCTTTCCTGCTGGCGTCCAGCGTACGCGGCGTGCTGGCGCAGCGCCTGGTGCGCCGCCTGTGCCCGGAATGCCGCACCGTGCGCCCCGCCACCGACGCCGACCGCGAAGTCATCGGCGAGGGCGCGCCGGACCATATCTGGAGCGCTTCCAGCGAAGGCTGCCCGGCGTGCGGACGCACCGGCTACGCGGGCCGCACCGGGGTCTATGAACTGCTGACCCTGGATGGTGATCTATCCCAACTCGTGCATGACAACGCACCCGAAGCGCACCTGCGTGCCGAAGCACGTCGCCGCGGCCTGCGTCTGCTGCGCGAAGACGGCATCCGCTACCTGGCCGATGGGCAGACCTCGGCCGAAGAGCTGCTGCGCGTCACCCGGGACTAAAGGACTGACCACGCATGGCCGCTTTCAGCTATCGCGCGCTCGATGCCGCCGGCATTGAATCGGCGGGCAACCTCGAAGCCGACAACGCCCGTCAGGCGCGTGCCCTGCTGCGCGAACGCGGCTTGTTCCCGACCACGCTCGAAGCGGTCGGCAGCGCCAAGGGGCCAGGTCGGCGCACACGCATCCGCATTGCCGAGCTGTGCCTGATCACGCGCCAGTTCTCGGCCCTGCTGACATCCGGCCTGACCGTCGAACAAGCCCTCAATGCGCTGTCGGAACAGGCCGACAAGGCCAGCACCCGCGCCACCCTCGCCGCCGTACGCAGCGAAGTGGTCGCCGGCCATTCGCTGCGCGCCGCGCTCGACCGTTTCGGGCCGACCTTCCCACCCATCTACCGCGCCACCGTGGCGGCGGGTGAAAAATCCGGCCAGCTTGCCCAGGTGATGACGCAACTGGCCGATTACCTCGAACGGCAGGATTCGCTGCGCCGCAAGACCATGCAGGCCCTGCTCTATCCATGCATCGTCGCGGTCGTCGCCATCTGCGTGGTGATCGGCCTGATGGTGGGCGTGGTGCCGCAGGTGGTGGAAGTCTTCCAGCAAGGCAAGCAAGAGCTGCCCCTGCTGACGCGAGTGATGATTTTCCTTTCCGATTTCCTGCGCCACTGGGGCTGGGCGCTGGCCATCGCCATCGTGGCCGCCATCGTCGGCGCGCGCTATGCGCTACGCGAACCGGCGGTGCAACGGCGCTGGGACGCCTGGCTGCTGCGCCAGCCCTTGCTGGGGCGCCACCTGCGCGCGCTCGACACGGCGCGCTTCGCCAGCACGCTGGCCATTCTGGTGAGCAGTGGCGTGCCGCTGCTGGCGGGCCTGGACGCTGGCCGCCAGATCATCGGCCGCCTGCCGCTGCGCGACGCCGTTGGCGGCGCCGCCGACAAGGTGCGCGAAGGCATGGCCTTATCGAAAGCGCTGCGCCAGTCGCGCGCCTTCCCGCCATTGCTGATCCACATGATTTCCAGTGGCGAAGCCACCGGTGAGCTGTCGCAGATGCTCTTCCGCGCGTCGCAACTGCAGCAGACCGAAGTCGAAAACCGCACGGCAGTACTGACCACCGTGCTCGAGCCGCTGCTGCTGCTCTTCATGGGGGGCACGGTGCTGATCATCGTGCTGGCCATCATGCAACCCATTCTCGAAATCAACACGCTGCTGAAATGAGCGCCCCGGCGCGACCGCTTCGACAGCCTGCCCAGAACTATCGTTACGAGGAGATCCACATGAACGCACCGACCATCGCCCATCGCGCCATGCGCCGCGCCGTGCGCGGTTTTACGCTGATCGAAATCATGATCGTGATCGTCATCCTGGGGGTCCTGGCCGCACTCATCGTGCCCAAGATCATGGATCGCCCGGACCAGGCGCGCGCCGCCGCCGCCCGCCAGGACATCAACACCATCGTGCAGGCGCTCAAGCTCTACAAACTCGACAACCGCAGCTATCCGACGACCGAGCAAGGTCTGGCGGCACTGGTCAAGGCCCCCACCACGGCGCCGGTACCGCCCGCCTGGAAAGCCGGCGGCTATCTCGAAAAGCTGCCCAGCGATCCGTGGGGCCACCCGTACCAATACCTGAGCCCCGGCATGCATGGCGACGTGGACGTCTTCAGCCTGGGTGCCGACAGCGAAGCGGGCGGCGAAGGCTCCAACGCCGATATCGGTTCTTGGGACTGACCGGCACCGTGCGCGCACGCGCCCGCACCGCCGTGCGCGGTTTCACGCTCATCGAAGTGATGGTGGTGCTGATCATTCTCAGCGTCTTCGCCACCATCACCACTTTCTCCATCAGCGGCATGCAGCGGCGCGAAGCCGAACACGAAGTCGAGCGCCTGCGCCGGGTACTGGAGATCGCCGCCGAAACCGCGTCGGTGCGTGGCACCCCGCTGGCCGTCGACTTCCTGCCCAATGGCTACCGTTTCAGCGCCCTGGATACCTCTGGCGAATGGCACCTGCTGTTCTCGCCCGATACGCTGCGCGAGCGCCCCTGGCCGGAAGGCGTCGGCGTCGACGCGCTGGACATCGACGGCACGCCGGTGGCGCCCCCCTACCGTCTGGCTTTCGGCAGCGAAGCGCCCGAATACCGGCTGCGCGTCCATACGCCGGAAGGCACGCGCATCCTGGTCGGCAGAATGTCCGGCGCGGTCGAGTTCGTGCCGCTGCCGAGCAATGGTTGATTGAAATGTCCGCCCCGCGCCCGTTCCGTCGCCGCAGCCGCGGCTTCACGCTGCTCGAGACCCTGGTCGCCCTGACGATCCTGGCCATCGCGCTGGCGGCGGCCTATCGCGCCATCGGCGTCGCCGCCGGCCAAGCCACCGAAGTACAAAACCGCTTGCTGGCCGAATGGATCGCGCAGGACCGCCTGGCCGAACACCGCGCCATGGACGATTTCCCCGCGGTCGGCGTCAAGGAAGGCCAGGTCACGCAAGGGGGGCGCATCTTCCGTTATCGCGAAGAAACCACGGCGATGAACAATTCGCTGTTCCGCCGCATGGATGTCACGGTCTACCTGGCCGACTCGGAAGGACGCCTGGCAACCCTCACCGGCCTGCTGGCGCGCGAGGCCAACTGATGCGCGCACCCCGCCGTGCCCTCGGGATCACACTGATCGAAGTGCTGGTGGCGATCACCATCTTCGCCATCCTGGGCGTGATGTCGTATCGCGCTGTCACCCAGGCCATCGACAGCCGCGAAAAACTGCAGGCCGAATTCGACGCCTGGCAGCGCCTTGCGCGCGCGTTCAGCCGCCTCGACGACGACTTCCAGCAGATGGGTTCGCGCTGGACCGTGAGCAACGCCCGCGCCACGCCCGCCATGCAGATCACTCGCACCGAGCATGCCATGCGCATTGTGTTCTGGCGCATGGACATCGACCAGGGCGCGCGCCTGAGCGGATTCGAAATCGGTGACGGCAAGCTCGACCTGCTGCGCTGGCAGAATACCGACCGCACACAGACGCCGCGTCGCGAAACGCTGTTGACCGGCGTGCGCGCCGCGCGCTGGGCCTATGTCGCCAAGGACGACAAGAAGTGGACCGAAAACAAATGGCCCCCCACGGACCAGCGGGGCACCGAACTGCCGGCAGCCATCCGCCTGGAGCTCGATCTGGATAAATTTGGAACCATCAGCCGTGTCTTCGCCCTGCACTGACCCCGCACGCCCGGCACGCCGCCGCGCACGCGGCGGGGCCATCATCATGGCGCTCCTGACCGTCGCCTTCGTGGCAGGCATTTCGGCGAGCATCCTGAGCGATTACGGTCATGCGGTGACGCACCTGTCCGGCCGTCACGACCAGGCGCAGGCGCGCTGGCTGGCCCGCGGTGCCATCGACTGGGCGCGCAACGTCCTCGAAAGCCTGTACCGGCGCGGCGGCGCCAACCGTGTCGACAGCCTGGCGCAGGAATGGGCCATCAAGGTGCCGCCAACACCCGTGGACGAAGGCGAAGTCAGCGGCGAAATCATCGATCAGTCGGGGCGCTTCAACCTCAACAGCGTGGTGTCCGAGTCGGGCGTCATGAACACCAAGCAGGTCGCCATCTTCATCCGCATGCTGAAGGCACTGGGTCTGTCCGAAGCAGAAGGCACCGGCATGGCACACGCCCTGGTCGACTGGATCGATCCGGACAACACGCCGATCAGCAGCGCCGGCGCCGAAGCCAACTGGTACCGCGCGCAGAACCGCAAGCTGCCGCCTCAGGCCCCTTTGCTGGACGTGGCCGAACTGGCGGCGGTACGGGGTTTCGATCCCAGCATGATGGAACGCCTGCGCCCCTACGTGACGGCGCTGCCCAGCTCCTTCGTCAAGATCAATGTCAACACCGCCATGCCGGCGGTGTTGGCAGGTTATGTTGAGGGCCTGGACAATTCGCAGGCGGTGTCAGTGGCCTACAGTCGCCCGTTGCGCGGCTACACCAGTATCGAAGAATTCACCAAGGCGTTACCGGGCGGCACGCAGTACGATACGAGCCAGTTGGCGCTGACCAGCACTTATTTCCTCGCCACCGGCCGCGCGCGCTGGGGCGATTCGGTGACGCGCATGGAGGTCCTGCTGCGGCGGGACAAAGCGCGGCCCGACATCGTCTGGCAGAAGATTCTCTAACGGTATTCATCCAGCATGAACACACTTCGCCTATTGATCGCCGAAAGCTGGCCCGAACGCCCGGAGACGGCGTGGGCACTGATCGGCCCGGACGGCAGAGCGCTTTCCGAAGGCACCTCCGACCCGCGCCACTGGCCTGCGGCGGAGCGCTGCGAGGCCATTCTGCTCGGCGCCCAGGTCAGCCTGCACACAGTGCGGGTGCCGCGCGCCAACGCCCGCGAACAGCAGCGGGCATTGGGTTTCGCACTCGAAGAACAACTCGTGCGCGAGGCTGACAGCCAACACGTCACGGCGCTCGAGCGCGGTGAAGAAACCTGGTCGGTAGCAGTGGTGGCACGCGAGCGCATGCGCCGCCTGGTTGCCCAGTTCGCCGCCATCCAGCGTCCGCTGGACGCCGTCTTTGCCGCCGCGCAGAGCGTGCCGCTCGTCGATGGCGCCTGGAGCATCGGCGTACATGCTCAGGAAGCCTGGGTCCGTACGGCCCCCTTCGCCGGTTTTGCCGACGACGTGCTGCCGGGTCAGGCACCGATCCTGGTGCTGGCCGCCCTCGAACAGGCCCGCGCCGCCGGCACCCTGCCGCATAGCGTGCACGTGGTCGAGAGCGCCCCGCGCATCGAACGCGCCGAATGGACGGCGGCCTTCGAAGGCATGCCGCTGGAATGGGCCGGCGAGTGGATCTGGCACGCCCTGCCCGCCGACGCAGCCAGCATGCTGCACGGCGAATTCGCAGCCCGCCACCATCATGGCAGCGCCTGGAAGATCATCAAGCCGGCTGCGATCCTGGTGGGCCTGGCCCTCGCCTTCCACCTGGTGGCAGGCATCACCGACGTGCTGGTCAAGCGCTCGCGGGTGACCAGCGCACGCGCCGAGATGGTCCAGTTGCTGCAGAACCAGATGCCGGGCACGCCGGCACTCGATCCGGCCGCGCAGTTGCATCGCGAGGTCAACACGCTGCGCAGCGCGCGCGGCCAACTGGCCGATGACGATGCGCTGGCCCTGCTGTCCGACCTGGCGACGGCACTGGGCACGGATGCCGCCGGCGCCCTGCAAGCGGTCAAGTTCGAAAACGGCTCGCTCGAAGCCACCCTGACGCCGGGCAAGGCCGACCCCGGTGCACTCAAGCAACGTCTGGCCGCGCGCGGTATCCAGGCCGCCTCGCGTGAGGCCAATCCCCTGCAACTGGTCATGAGGAGGGGTGCCTGATGGCAAAGATTCAAACCGCCGCCCTGCGGCAATATTGGGCTGAACGCAATCCGCGCGAGCAGCGCCTGCTCGTCGCCATGGTGGCGGTGATCGCAGTGGCCGCGCTGTGGGCCCTGTTCGATTGGCAGGCCGCCGAATACAAGCGCCTTGGCAAGCTGGTGCCGCGCGTGCAGGCACAGGTCAAGGCCATGCAGGACGATGCCGCCGAACTGGCACGGCTGCGGGTAGCGCCCAAGCGCCCGGCGGCGGATGCCAAGCAATTGGCCGACACGCTGCAAAACAGCGCCGCGGCACTGCATCTGGCACTGACGGTGCGCAACGACGGTGATCGCATCATCGTCAGCGGCACCAGCGTCCCCTTCGACGCCTTCGTGGCGTGGCTGGCTGCTGCGCAGACCCAGAACGCGCTCAAGGTCGCATCGCTCGACGCCTCGCCCAACAATGACGGCCAGCGCATCGAAGTGCGCCTGATGCAGTCCCGCTAGGCGCCGCCCCGTTCATGCTCAAACGCCTATTGTTCGGCGCGCTGTGCCTGGTGGTGGCCCTCGTCACGCTGGCGCCGGCCGTGTGCTGGGACGCCATTCTGCGGCGTGCCACCCATGACAACTTCGCCCTGCTGGCGCCGGAAGGCAGCCTGTGGGAAGGCAGCGCGCAACTGGCGGTGCTCGATCCGTCCAACGGCCGCCTGCGCCCACTCATGCCCTTGTCATGGCAGTTGCATGGCGCGGCCTTGTTCCGTGGCGCCGTGTCGTGGGATTTCTCGATCGCCGGCAGCCCGCCGTTTACGCTCGACGCCCGCGCCACCGGCATCACGGTGCGCACCCTGCGCCTGGATCTGCCGGCGCGTTTCGCGCTCGAACGCATCCCCAATGCCATCGGCCGGTTGGGCTGGCATGGCGACATGCGCCTGACCTCGCCGACCTGGGCCTGTTCGTGGAAAGGTATCTGCGACGGCAGCGCTTCGGCCGACTGGCTGGGCGCATCGGCAGACATTTTCCCCGGTCGCCATCTGGGCGATTACCGCCTGGCCGCCACGGCGCGGGCCGGCACGATCGATTTCGTGTGCTCCACCACCGGCGGCGAAGTGCTCATCAACGCCAGCGGTAAGCTGGCCCCGGGCGGCAAGGTCGCCGTGTCGGGCTCCATTGCCGGCGATCCGGCTTTCACCGAGCGTTTGCCCAACATTGCCGGCAATTTCGTGCAGCGCACCGACGATCGCGGCACGTTCACCTTCAATTTCGCCAACTGAGCAGGCACCCTGGGCCGTGCCCCGGATGCGCATGGCGCGCCCGGGGCACGGCCCAAACGTTTAGAATCCGCCTCTTGCCTCTCCCCGCAGTTGCTACCATGCACGACGACGCCCAAACCCGCACGCTTTCCCTGACGCGCGAACTCATCGCGCGCCGTTCCGTCACGCCCGCCGACGAAGGCTGTCTGGACACCATCGCGCGTCGCCTGGAAGCCATCGGTTTCCGCTGCGAGCGTATCGACAGCAACGGCGTCAGCAACCTGTGGGCGCGCCGTGGCACGGCCCGCCCGCTGGTGTGCCTGGCCGGGCACACCGATGTGGTGCCCACCGGACCCGTCGAGCAGTGGGACAGCGAACCCTTTGAGCCGACCGAACGCGACGGCTATCTGTACGGACGCGGCGCGGCCGACATGAAAACCTCGCTGGCCGCCTTCGTCACCGCCGTCGAGCGCTTCGTGGCCCGCCATCCCGACCACGGCGGCTCGATCGCTCTGCTGCTGACCTCGGACGAAGAAGGCGTAGCCACCGACGGCACCACGCGCGTCGTCGAAGCCCTGCGGGCACGCGGCGAAGCCATGGATTACTGCATCGTCGGCGAACCGACCTCAGTCGAGCGCCTGGGCGACATGATCAAGAACGGGCGTCGTGGTTCGCTCAACGGCACCCTGACGGTACGCGGCGTGCAATGCCACATCGCCTATCCGCACCTGGGCCGCAATCCCATCCATCAAGCGGCACCGGCACTGGCCGAGCTGGCCGCCACGCAATGGGATCAGGGCAACGAGTACTTTCAGCCGACCAGCTTCCAGATTTCGAACATCCACGCCGGCACCGGCGCCAACAACGTCATCCCTGGCGCCGTCCAGCTCTTGTTCAACTTCCGTTTTTCACCGGCGAGTACCGCCGACGGGCTGCGCACGCGCGTGCATGAGATCCTCGACCGCCATGGATTGGAATACGACCTCGAATGGAGCCTGTCGGGCAATCCGTTCATGACGCGGCGTGGCCGCCTGGTCGATGCCCTCTGCGCCGGCATCGAAAGGGCCACCGGCGTGCACACCGAACTGTCGACCAGCGGTGGCACGTCGGATGGGCGCTTTATTGCCACCTGGTGCCCCGAGGTGGTCGAATTCGGCCCCGTCAACGCCACTATCCACAAGATCAACGAGCGCGTGCGCGTGGCCGATATCGGCTCCCTGTCGCAGGTCTACGAACGCGCCATCACCCTTCTTCTCACGGAATGACCATCATGGCCCACCAACACGACCACGAATGCGGCGACGCCTGCGATCACGACGAGCATGACGATCACGATCATCATCACGCCCATTCGCCCATCGATGAACTGGTCACCGTCCGCGACCTGATCCGTTATGCGGTGAGCCGCTTCAACCGGGCCGGCCTGTACTACGGGCATGGTCTGCAGGATGCCTACGATGAAGCGGTCTATCTGGTGCTGCACACCCTGCACTTGCCGTTGGATCGGCTGGAGCCTTTCATGGACGCCTGCATTCCGTCCGACGAACGCGGCGAAGTGCTCGAAACGATCCGCCGCCGCGCCGAAGATCGCATTCCGGCGGCATACATTACCAACGAAGCCTGGCTGGGGGATTTTCGTTTCTACGTGGACGAGCGCGTCATCGTGCCGCGTTCATACTGCGCCGAACTCATCGAGGGTGGCCTGTCGCCCTGGATCGAGGACGACAGCCAAGTGACGCGCGCACTCGATCTGTGCACCGGCAGCGGCTGCCTGGCGATTTTGCTGGCGCATCGCTTTCCCGACGCGCTCGTGGATGCGGTCGATCTGTCGGACGATGCGCTGGCGGTGGCGGCGCGCAACGTCGACGACTACGGCATGGAAGACCAGATCAGCCTGATCAAGTCGGACGTGTTTTCGGGCCTTGGCGATACGCGCTACGACCTCATCGTGAGCAATCCGCCCTACGTTACGTCCGAATCGATGGCGCGCCTGCCGGATGAATACCGCGCCGAACCGGAGATGGCGCTGGCAGCAGGCGACGATGGCCTGGATGTGGTGCGCGTGATTCTGCGCGAAGCGCGCCGTCACCTCACCCCGGATGGCGTGCTGGTGGTGGAAGTAGGCCACAATCGCGATCTGGTCGACGCGGCCTTCCCCGAATTG
>JASGFB010000007.1:0-64640 GCA_047605765.1 Rhodocyclaceae bacterium | reverse complement strand
AAGCATACGGAAAGCCTCAAATCACTCCACGGATATCTGCGAAGAACCTTTTTTTATGGCGCGTGCGCCCTCCGCCCCCCCTCGCGAGGCTACTTTCCACGGCCAAAGCGGCTGCCACAGCGGCATACGGGCTGCCGACTTGACGCTGTAACTGTCAATTTGTGCAAAGCGGGTGACCATAAACTTCAATGCACGCTAACCCGCCGAGCTATGCCACACCGTACTTTCGGGCAGGTTTGCACTTATTTGCCAATTTATTTGACCCACCTCAAGCAAACAACTCAAAGAATCAGCATTCAGAAGCGCGACACCGCCTCCGTTAAGGCAGGAACTATCACAGCCCTGCCTCCAGGTGACGCTATGTTGTCCAAGATGAGTTTGCAAACGAAGATGATGGCCATCGCCATCGCGGCCCTGATCGGCATGCTGGCGGTCGGCCTCGTCGGCGCGGTCGCCCAGCGCGCCAGCTCCTATGAACATCGTCGCGACCTGCTGCGCTCGGTCGTCGAATCGGCGCGCAGCCAGATGGCCTACGCGCAGGCCGAAGAAAAAGCCGGCCGCCTGACCCGCGAAGCTGCCCAGGCGCAAGTGCGCGAATCGCTGCGCCACGCCCGTTACCTCGGGCAGGAGTACGTCTTCATTTTCACCACCGACGGCCATAACGTGCTGCTGCCGCCGCAGCCGCAACGCGAAGGCACGCAGATGATCGATGCCAAGGACCCCAACGGGGTGCCCTACGTGGCCAATCTGATCAAGGCGGCGCAGGCCGGCGGCACGTTTGTCGATTACAACTTCCCCAAGCTGGGCGGCACCGTGCCGCAGCCCAAGGTGTCGTACGCTCAGGAAGTCCCCGCCTGGGGCTGGATCGTCGGCACCGGCATGTATGTGGATGACGTCGAAGCGGCCTTCCGCAAGGATCTGCTGACCAACTTCTCGATTGTGCTGGCGCTGTCGCTGGTGATTTTCGGCCTGATCTTCGCCATCGGCCGTTCGGTGCTGCGCCAGGTGGGCGGCGAGCCGGCCTACGCGGTGGCAATCATGAAACAGGTGGCCGAAGGCGATCTGCGCGCCCAGGTGCACTCCAGCACGCCGGGCAGCATGCTCGACGAACTGGGCCAGTTGATCACCAAGCTGCGTGGCGTGCTGACGGAAATCACCGCCGGCGCCGACCGCATCAGCGCCGCCTCGCAAGAGATCAGCGCGACCTCGTCCAACGTCGCCGACAGCGCACACCAACAGTCCGACTCCACCCAAGCCATGGCCGCCGCCATGGAAGAACTGACGGTAAGCGTGACGCATATCTCCGACCACGCCGGCCAGACCGAGCTGCACGCCCGTGAAGCCGCCTCGCGTGCGCAGGACGGCGAAGCCCAGGTAACCGAGTCGACGGCCCAGATGCGCGAGCTGTCGGGCGCCGTGGCCGACGCCAGCGGCCGCATCCAGAGCCTGAGCCGCCGCGCCAGCGAAGTCAGTGCCATCACTGCGTCGATCAAGGAAATCGCCTCGCAGACCAATCTGCTGGCGCTCAACGCCGCGATCGAAGCGGCCCGCGCCGGCGAAACCGGCCGTGGTTTCGCCGTGGTCGCCGACGAGGTGCGCAAACTGGCCGAGCGTACCGCGTCAGCCACGGTCGAAATCGAATCGACGCTGAGCGCCATCCAGAACGAAACCGAGGGCGCCGTCGGCGCCATGGGGACGGCCTCGTCACACGTCAGCAAGAGCGTGGCCTCGGCCGAGGAATCCGCCCAGTTGCTGCGCCAGATCGCCGAAGGCGCCACGCGCGCCACCAACCTGGTGGCTGACGTGGCCAATTCCACCCGCGAACAGAGTTCGGCCAGCACCAGCCTGGCCCAGCAGGTCGACCAGATCGCCCGCATGGTGGAAGCAACCACTCAGGGCATGGACGAAACCGCGCAGGCCACGATGGAACTCGAGCGCGTGGCGAGCCAGCTCAATGTGGTGGTGTCGCGCTTCCAGTGCTGAGACACGCATCGGGCACGTACTGAATACGACAAACGCCGGGCATTGCCCGGCGTTTGTCGTTTACGGCGCCCTTCAGAGGCCGCCCAATTGCAGCCAGCGCCAGGGCTTTTTCCAGCCCGCCGTATGCCGCATCAGGTGCCGGCGCAGCGCACGCCGCAACAGGCGGGCGCCGCGCGGCGCATGCCGGTCCACGCATCGGAAGTCATCGACGGCAAGCGCGCTGTTGCGGGCGTCCGATGCGGCACGAAAACCACACAGAAGGCGATACAGCGTGTCGAGGTAGTCCGGCACCTCGACCTCGCGCAGCCGGTCCAGCCACGCGGCCGTGCCGACCTCGTCGCCCGCCAAGGCGCGCTCTACCGCCAGCCACAGCCAGGGATCGATGTCATCGGCATCGAGTGCATGCGCACGCTGCGCCACCCGAGCGACCTCATCGAGCCGTCCGCGTGCCGAATGCGCCAGGCACAGGTTGTCCAGCGCCCAGGTCGGCGGCGTGGGGCGCGTGTCCCAATCGCTCAACCAGCGTACGACTTCGGCATGTTGGTCACGCTTGAGATAGGCCCAGGCGACCAGCGCCCAGCCCTCGTCATGGGCATGCAGCGCGGTGCGATAACGACGCACCAGCAGGCGCAGGAAGCGCAGGTCGCTCCGCTCGCTGGCGTGTTTGACAAGGGCACGCTTGAGGACATGGCCGGGGTCGGCGGACAGTGCGTCGCGCAGGCTGCGCAACAAGGCACCCCGTTTGTCGTGCGCCGGTGAGCGTGCCACCAGGCGCAGGGCCGCCACCACCGGGCACACGCCGCGTGCCAGGGCCACCTGGATACGCACGCCGACCTCACCTTGCAGATTGGCGTCGAACAGCGCGGACACCGCCATCTCGAAGGCCCCGTCGGCGACATCCTCACCCAGCGCGAGCAGCGCATCGAACTGCGCCAAGGCGTCATCCCCCTGCCCACGCAGACACGACAACTTCACCTGACGCGCCGACACCCATGCGGACGACATGGGGCTGCGCGCCAGCACCTCAAGCGCATCGGCGGCGACATCCAGTTGTTTCTCGGCGATGGCGACGTCAAACAGGTGAGCGCCAGCAAAACCATACGCAGGATCGAGCGTCAGGGATTTCTGCAGGCTCGCCATGGCATTGGCAGGCTGCCCGGCCTTCAGGCAGGCATGCCCCAGATAGCCATGGGCCAGGGCTGAATTGGGCCCCAGCCGCACCAGTTCGTGGGCGGCGCGGATGTAGTCGTCATGTTGGTCATCGTTGTCGAACCAGTCGGCCAGCTCGCGCCACAGCCCGAAATCATTGGCTTCGGTAGCCAAGGCGCGCGTCATGAGTTCGCGTGCGGCATCGTACTCGCCACGGGCACGCGCGAGCCGGGCGCGGTAGGCGTTCTGCATGCCCATGGCGGCGTCCTGCCACGGCATGCGTTCGAGCGCCTGGGCCAGATCGTCGAAGCGCTCGGCGTAGAGCAGTCGATCCAGCAAAACGCGCCAGGCGCCCAGGCTGCGCGGATCGAGTTCGGTCGCATGACGGGCCGCGGCAATGGCCTTGCCGGCGTCGCGCGACTGCCGACCGCAGGTGATCCACCTGTCCAGGCTGTCTGGATGGGTCGCCGTCATGGCATCCAGCCAATGTTCGATCTGCGCCGACTGTCCGGCCTCCTCGGCGACACGCCAGGCGGTATCCCATACCCAGCGCGGCGCCGGATCGAGTTCAAGCGAAGCCTTGAGCGCCACCAGCGCATCGTCATGGCGCTTCATGTGCTCGAGCATCCAGCCGAGCAAGGCATGCATATCGGCGTCCGTGCCATCGCGGGCCAGGGCGCGGCGAATGACCGGTTCGCCACGTTCGAAATCGCACCCTTCGTTGACGACGATGTCGCAATACATGTGCACGGCGCGCCCCCACGCCGGGTTGATGGCGAGCGCAGCGTCGGCGCTCGCCAGCCCATCGGCATGGCGCCCCAGCAGAAGGCAGGCGCGCGCGCGTTCGAGATGCGCGCGCGGCAGCAACGGGAAGCGCTTGACGGCTTCATCGAGCATCGTCACCGCCTCATCGGCGCGCCCCATATCGTTGAGCTGCACACCCAGGGCCACCCAGGCATGCCACAGATCGGCACGCTGGCGCTGGGCATCGCGCAGCACGGCGAGGAGCGCCTCCGGGTCCATCACGCTGTCGGCGGCGGACTGGAAATTGAGCAGGCCGTCGCCCACCGTAACCTGACGCATCAGTTCGCCACGCACGAACTCCAGCGCTTCACGGCGGGTGGCCAGATCGGGCGCTGCCGCCACCAGCGTGCTGACCGCATAGTCGGCGTCGACGTCCAGTTCGACGGCGCGTTTGAGATACGGCACGGCCGCCTCATACGACGATTCGCGCAGGACGAGGTACGCCATGGTGGCGTGCGACGCAGCGTGCAGGGGTGCCCGCTGCAAGGCGGCCTCGGCGGCCGGGCGAGCATCGGCATAGCGGCGTTGCCGCACCAGGTGCGTAGCCAATTCACGCAACGCCCAGGTGTTGCCGGGGTGCGCCTCGACGATGCCGCGCAGAATGCCTTCGCGCGAGGCCGGGTCGTCTTCGTCACACCATTCCGACCACAGCACGTGCACGGCCAGATTGCGGGCAAACCGCTGCGCCAACGTGGTGAGCCACGCAAAGGCAGCCGCCCTGCCCTGCGTGCGCGCCAGCAGCGACGCATGCAGACGTTGGTGGCCGATGTTGAGCGGCTCGAACTGACACGCCTGGCGCGCGAAATCGGCGGCTTCGGTCAGCGCTCCGCCGGCTTCGGCCAGCAGGGCGCGGGCACGCATCCAGGTGGCACGGCGCTGTGGCGCGGGGGTGCGCTCGAGCAGCGCGTCGGCGCTGTCCGGTTGCCCATAGCGCAGACGCACGTCGGCGCAGTAGGCCAGCAAGGCGCCGTCATCGCCATGGCGGACCAGCGCTTCGTCGAGAACGGCAAACCCCTCTTGCGTGCGTTCGAGCGCATCCAGTTGGCGAAACAGCGTGGCGGCCGGCGCCCACGAAAGCTCGCCCAGTCGAGCGTGCCGCGCCTGAAGGAAGGCAACCCCTTCTTCGACACGCCCCAGAAAATGACAGGCACGAAAGTACGCCGTCGCCATGTCTTCAGAGGTTTCTTGCAGGCAGGCGGCGATGCGATACAAGGGCAAGGCCGTCTCGGTATGGCCGGATTGCCAGGTCAGCGCGGCATACTGCGACCACACGTTGGCGTCGAACGGCGCACGGCGCAGGGCTCGGCGCAACATGCGCTGTGCCTGTGGCAGGCGGCGCTGGTCTTCCGCCAGCCGGTCCGCATAGCGCAACAGCACGTGCGGGTCGGCCTCGGGGCGCGCCGCCAGGTGCGCAAGCCATTCGATATGCTCGGCCCGCCCACCGATCAGCCACAACGAAGCGGCCTTGGACAACTGCAGATTGACGTCGTCCGGGAACAGGGCGAGCAGGCCTTCGGTGGCGGCCAGGGCGGCCGCCTCATCGCCGTCGTAGTTGGCCAACGCGCGTTCGCTCGTCAGCGTGAGCCGATGACCCGGCGCGACCTCGCGCAGTTGCGCCACCGCCTGTTCGGCTTCGCCGCGCACATGACGCGCCAGCGAAGCCATGACGGCGTGAAAACCGTCCCAGAGATCGGCTTCGGTCAGGGCGAGCGCCGCCAGGCGCGCGGCCTGGTCACGCGGCACCATGGCCATGCCGCGCGGGCCGCTGGAGCGATGCGACTCGAATACCGACTGGGCTTCGAATTCAGTGTGCGCGGGCGCCATCGGATCCCGGATGAGCAGCGTGTTGCGCGCCAGGTCGTAGCCGATGACGGCCTGCAAGTGACCGCTGGCGGTATTCACGGTGGTCAGGGTGAACGGGATGCCCGCATCGAGCAGCGCCCTGGCGCTGGGCCAGTCGACAGTGAACTCGGCGGTGGCAAAACCGGCCGACTCCGCCCACTGGCGCTCGGAATGATAGGGCGTGCCGTCGTAGCAGATTTCTTCGGCAACCTCCAGATGCTGCACAGGCACGTTCCAATAACGCGCCAATGAAGTCAGCGTGGCGGGCGCGCAGGTCATCCAGTGCTGGCGCGTGAAACCCACCGGCAGGTGCACATGCCCGTGCTCCACGTCGGGCGCGGCCAGGCGTTCGCCAATCGGACCATAGAAGGGGCCGCCAGCCAGGGTGCATTGTTGGCGCGCCACGTCCATGTGGCCCTGGCGCATGGCGACATCCGCGCGCCGGCCCGCCAGCCAGGCAAGTTGATTCTTTTCGGCCAGCGGCATGCAGGCTTCGGCGCGATCGAGCGTGAGCCAGGCTTGGTCATACAGGCCCTGTTCATACTGCAGCGCGAACAGGTCGCGCGCGATGCCAGCGTGTTCCATGCGCGTCAGGGCGCCTGCCAGCAAGGCCATGCTGTGCTCGGGGTGCCCGGCAATGCTCAGCAGATGCGCGCGGAATTGCAGCGCAGCGCGCGAGGACGGTGCCAGCGACTGCGCCCGTTCAACGGCGGCCATGGCGTCGTC
Source organism: Rhodocyclaceae bacterium (assembly GCA_047605765.1). Classification (GTDB taxonomy): domain Bacteria; phylum Pseudomonadota; class Gammaproteobacteria; order Burkholderiales; family Rhodocyclaceae; genus JBGVSA01. The sequence continues at coordinate 58,136 of JASGFB010000007.1, read as the reverse complement.
ATGGCGGTCGTGGCGATCGCACACGTAGGCCCATTCAACCCATAGCCATGGGGCCTCCGGGGCCAGCGCCTCGGCTTCGGCGTGGCAGGCCGAGGCGGCCGACCAGTCGCGCAGCGCCGATTCGTGAAACGCCCGCAGCGACATGTATTCGGCACGCTCTTGTGTCGAAGCCGTCGACGACAATGGAACGCGTTCGAGCCACTTCAGCCCTTCGTAGGGCCCGCGATAGACACGCTGGCGCAGGAACGCGACCTGGGCGCCGGGATGATCGCGGTGGGCACGCCACACGTGATGGACCAGGGCATCGGCCCGCCGGTCGGCCCCCAGGTGCGACATGATGCGGGCCGCCAGCAGGCGCGGCTCGGGCGCGGTGCTTTGCATGAGCGTGCCGAGGTGCGCATACGCTTGCAGGAAAAGTCCCGCATCACACAAGCGCGTGAGGTCGGCGATGAACTCGGGGCCGTTGACCAGCGTCTCGGCCAGAGAGGTGTTGATTTCCATGGGTCGTCTCACGGGGCGGTGCACCACCGGCATTCGGACAGTGCCGCCGGTGGCAGGCGGCATCGCGCATTAAAGCAGGCGCCGCGCGCCACCGCCCTGGCCTTTATCAGCCTTTGTCGCGCGCTCATCGGCGCGGTGTTCCACCGGGGCGACTGCACGAAGGTTTCAGGCCGGGTATCCTTACGCCTTTGCACATCCCGTTTGGCACAAGACCCATCATGGCCCAATACGTCATGTCGATGCTCCGCGTGAGCAAGACAGTTCCCCCGAAACGACAGATCATCAAGGACATCTCGCTGTCCTTCTTCCCCGGCGCCAAGATTGGCCTGCTCGGCCTGAATGGCTCGGGCAAGTCGACCGTGCTGCGCATCATGGCCAACGCCGACAAGGACTACGACGGCGAAGTCCAGCACCAGCCGGGCGTGTCGATCGGCTATCTGCCGCAGGAACCCCAGCTCGATGCGGACAAGACGGTACGCGAAGAGGTCGAATCGGCCCTCGGCGAAGTGATGGAAGCCAAGCAGAAGCTCGAAGAGGTGTACGCCGCCTACGCCGAGCCGGACGCCGACTTCGACAAGCTGGCCGAATTGCAGGCCAAGTACGAGAACATCATCGCCACCAGCGGCGCCGACATCGAAACACAGCTCGAAATCGCCGCCGACGCCCTGCGTCTGCCGGCCTGGGACGCCAAGATCGGTCCGCTGTCGGGGGGTGAAAAGCGCCGCGTGGCCCTGTGCAAGCTGCTGCTGTCCAAGCCCGACATGCTGCTGCTGGACGAGCCGACCAACCACTTGGACGCCGAATCCGTCGAATGGCTGGAACAGTTCCTGGTGCGTTTCCCCGGCACCGTGGTGGCGGTCACCCACGATCGTTACTTCCTCGACAACGCCGCCGAGTGGATTCTCGAACTGGACCGCGGCGAAGGCATCCCCTGGAAGGGCAATTATTCGTCCTGGCTGGAGCAGAAGGGTGCCCGCCTGGCGCAGGAAGAAAAGCAGGAAAACGCCCACCGCAAGGCGATGAAGCAGGAACTGGACTGGGTCCGCCAGGGTGCCAAGGCGCGCCAGTCCAAGAGCAAGGCGCGTCTGGCTCGCTACGAGGAGATGAGCAGCGTCGAATACCAGAAGCGCAATGAGACGCAGGAAATCTTCATTCCGCCGGGCGAACGCCTGGGCGACAAGGTCATCGAATTCAACGGCGTGTCCAAGGGCTTCGGTGACCGCTTGCTGATCGACAACCTGTCCTTCAGCATTCCGCCGGGCGCCATCGTCGGCGTGATCGGCCCCAACGGTGCCGGTAAGTCGACGCTGTTCCGCATGATCCAGGGCAAGGAAGCGCCCGACTCCGGCGAGATCGTCGTCGGCCCCACCGTGACGATGGCGGCGGTCGATCAAAGCCGTGAAGGGCTCGATCCTACCAAGACGGTCTTCCAGGCCGTCGCCGATGGCGCGGATGTGCTCACGGTGGGCAAGTTCGAAATGCCCAGCCGCGCCTACATCGGCCGCTTCAACTTCAAGGGCGGTGACCAGCAGAAGATCGTCGGCAATCTGTCCGGCGGTGAACGCGGTCGCCTGCACCTGGCCAAGACGCTGATCTCGGGCGGCAACGTGCTGCTGCTGGACGAACCGTCGAACGACCTCGATGTGGAAACCCTGCGGGCACTCGAAGACGCCTTGCTCGAGTTCTCCGGCTGCGTGCTGGTGACCTCGCACGATCGCTGGTTCCTCGACCGCATCGCCACGCACATCCTGGCCGCCGAGGGCGATTCACAGTGGGTTTTCTTCAACGGTAACTACCACGAGTACGAAGAAGACAAAAAGAAGCGCCTCGGCGAAGAAGCCGCCAAACCAAAGCGCATCCGCTACAAGCCCATCAGCCGCTGAGCATCCAGCTCGCCGGAAAAAGAACCCGCCCCCGTGGCGGGTTTTTCTTTGTGCGACGCTACCGCTCATCCCCGCATATCGACCGCCCATCCCAACCCGACCGACTTATGGGCAGGTCTCCCCGGCTCCATTCCAGCGACATGGTTAGCGTTGCGCCCCGAGTCGCAGCAAAACTCGATCAACAGGCTCGCACAGGGCCAATTAGCATGGAGAGAAATTGATGTCCGGAATCAACAAGCTCACGGTATTCGCGGTACTCGCTTCAACGCTGACGGTGGCCGCTTGCGGCGGCGGCAGCGGCGGCGACAGCAGCTCGACGCAGAGCACGCGCACCACGATGACCGTCACCAGCGCAACGGTGTCGAGCGACGAATCGAGCTCCAGTTCGAGCTCGGAAGCCAGTTCCAGCAGCGCCGCCGCCATCCGCTGGAGCGTCTACAACGCCAGCACCCTGCCGACGGCGCCCGGCTCGATCGCCCTGCCCAGCGGCACGAGCAGCCAGTTCACGGTGAACGTCGGCACCACCGCCAACTATTCGTGGGTCAACGCTTTCAGCCTGCCGGGGGATGGCACCATCTCGCTGGACACCAGCGGGACGGCCATCGAGAACCGCAGCCAGGCGTATTTCAACAACGTCATCAACAGCGCCGGCAAGTATCCGAAGACGATCACCTTCCTGACCCGCGTGCTGCCGGTGGCCGGCGCCACCTATGACAACAACAACCGCCTGCTGGAGTTCGACCTGGCGCTGGCCGACGCCGGCGTGGTCGGCGCACGCATCGAAGGCATCATCCGCAGCGATGCGCAGACCCAGGGCATCCAGATCAACAAGGTGGATGGCGTCGATCTGCGCGGCACGGTCGCGGACATGACGGTGCCCCATATCTACCAGGTGTCGGTCACGCTGACCTCGCCGCTGTCGGGTACGGTAGCCGTCTACGTGGATGGCAACGACACCCCGGTCATCGGGCCGGTGAATGCCACCAACCTGTTCACCGTCGGCGCCGCAGGCGACAACTACGTGCGTTTCGGCGACGGCCGTGCGGCGTACTACCGCAGCGGCATCGACTGGGTGGTGTGGACAGCATCGGGTGCTTACACGCCGTCGCAGTTGCAGGGCAACCTGCCGGCCAATATCGGCGTGACGACGGGCTACTGATACACGTAGTGACTCGCGCCAAGGGAGCTTCGGCTCCCTTTTTTGTGTCGCCGTAAATCGCCTTATGAACGCATAACAATTTTTGAACTTCGCTGGTGCACCGCAGCGCTACCATCGGCTGGCCCAAATGTGGTCCACGCCGCATGAAATGGGCGTCATCTCGAAGCACCCTCGCGCGGCGTCCGACCGTGCATGGCAAGAATAAGCATGAACACCCCCAACACCTCGACCACCGCCGCGTGGTTCAGCGTCATTGCGCTGGCCCTGTCCGCGTTCATATTCAATACGACTGAATTCGTTCCGGTCGGCCTGCTCAGCGACATCGCTGTCAGCTTTTCGATGAGCGCCGCGCAGACCGGCCTGATGATCACCATCTACGCCTGGATCGTGACGGCGGCTTCGCTGCCGATGATGCTGCTGACGCGCAACATGGAGCGCAAGAAGCTCCTCATGGGCACGTTCGTGCTGTTTATCGTCAGTCACGCGCTGTCGAGCATCGCCTGGGATTTCTGGGTGCTGATGCTGTCGCGCCTGGGCATTGCCCTGGCCCACGCGGTGTTCTGGTCGATCACGGTATCGCTGGCCGTGCGCGTGGCGCCCCCCGGCAAGCAGGCACAGGCGTTGAGCCTGCTGTCGACCGGCACGGTGCTGGCGATGGTGGCCGGCGTGCCGCTGGGCCGGGTGCTCGGCCAGCACCTGGGCTGGCGCATCACCTTTCTGGTCATCGGCGTACTGGCGGTACTCACGCTCATCGCATTGGCCCGCCTGCTGCCGCGCCTGCCCAGCCAGCGCGCCGGTTCGCTGGCGAGCCTGCCGATCCTGGCACGGCGCGCCTCGCTGACGAATCTGTACGTGCTGATCCTGCTGCTGGTGACGGCGCACTTTACCGCCTACAGCTACATCGAGCCTTTCGTGCAGAACGTAGCCCACATGGCGAATGATTTCGCCACCGCCTTCCTGCTGTTGTTCGGCGGCGCGGGAGTATTGGGCAGCCTGGTGTTCAGCCGTTACGGCAGCCGCCACCCCGAGTTGCTGATCACCGGCGCGGTTGCAACGCTGGCCGTGTCGTGCCTTCTGCTGCTGGCGGTATCGGGTTCGCAGGTGGTACTCGCCCTGCTCGGCGTGGCCTGGGGCATGTCGATCATGATGGTCGGCCTGGGCATGCAGACCAAGGTACTGGAAGCGGCACCGGATGCCACCGACGTGGCGATGTCGCTGTTCTCGGGCATCTACAACATCGGCATCGGCGGCGGCGCGCTGTTGGGCAGTCAGGTCAGCCTGCACCTGGGCATGCAGCACATCGGTTATGTCGCGGGTGCGGTGGGAGCGGTGGCGCTGGTGTGGAGCCTGCTGATCTTCAAGCGGCAGATGTGTCTGCGCGCACGTCTCAATCGGCAGGTGCGGGCCTTTGGCCGCGCCTTCGCCTCGCGTCCCTGCACCTGATCCCGCCACACGCCTCCGACGCCCGCCGCTGGCGGGCGTTTTCGTTTACCGCTGCAGAGCATTCACGGTGCCATGCGCGCGCAGCCATTGGGCACGGCGCTCGAACAGCGCCGGCACAGCACGATTGACGGCGGCGATGGTATGGGCGAGATCGCCCGAAAGCAGACGCCCCTCCTCCACCAACACACGGCCGCGCACCATGGTCAGGTCGACATCGCCGCCTTGCACCGCGTGCACGAGGTTGTGATGCAGATTGCCGTCGGCGCCCCCCAGCAGCGGCGTCATGCGCGGCGTATCGGTGCGCACGGCAATGAGGTCGGCCCACTTGCCGACCTCAAGCGAGCCGATGTCGTGCGCCATGCCCAGAGCACGCGCACCACCCACCGTCGCCATGCGGCATACCGACCAGGCATCGAGCGCGGCGGCGTCGAGGCGGCTGAGCTTGGCCAGGAGAGAGGCGGTTTTCATCTCCTCGAACATATCGAGGTTGTTGTTTTCCTTTTCGCCATCGGTACCCAACCCGACCGCCACGCCGCGCGCCAGCAGCGCTTCGACGGGGGCCGCCCCACTGGCCAGCTTCATGTTGCTCACCGGGTTGTGGGCCACGCCGATGCCGCGCTGCGCGAGGATGTCCATTTCGCCCGCCGACAGCCACACGCAATGCGCCAGCATGACGTGATGGGCATCGAGCAGACCAAAGTCCTGCAAGGCTTCGATCGGCCGCAATCCATAGCGCCGCTGCGTTTCTTCGACGTCAAAACGACTTTCGTTGCTATGCGTGTGAAAGCCCACGCCATGGCGCCGGCTCATGTCGGCGCACCGCGCCCAGGCCTGCGGTGTCGCGTAGAACATGTGTTCCAGCCCCACCCATACGCTCACACGGCCGTTGGCGCCGCCATGCCAGCGTTCAATGAGCGCTTCGTTGCGGTCCAGCGTTTCGAAATAATCGTGTTCGGGATGCTCGGCGACGTAAGGCACCAGCACGGCGCGAATCCCCAGATCGGCGGCGGCGCGGGCACTGCCTTCCATGTGGCGCCACATGTCGACGATGGTGGTGGTGCCCGACAGCAAGGCCTCGGCATAGCACAGGCGCGAGGCCAGCTCAGCCTCTTCGGCGCTGATCACGCGATGCATCGGGTCGATGTACTGCTGCAGCCATTCCCACACCGGCAGCCCCTCGGCCGTACCGCGCAGCAGGCCGGAATGGGCATGCGTATTGACCAGGCCAGGCATGAGCAGGCGATCTTTCAAGCGCCGCACCGGCACCGCGCGATGTTGCGCCTGCAGTTCGGTCATCGGGCCGACCGCCTGGATGCGCCCGTCCTCGGTGACCAGTACCGCACCATCACGCAGGACGGTGTTGGCCGCGTCCAGGGTCAGGACATGGTCGGCGTGCAAGAGTTGACTGCTCATGATCGATTCCGCGTGTTGTGCCTGGGCGGATTGTGAACAGGCGCAAGATGGCATGTAAAAATGGAATCCATCTGCTTTCCAGATGGATCGAGGCCGTGAACCTCTCGTTCGACCAGATGCTGATTTTCGCCACTGCAGCCCGAGAACGATCGTTTTCGGCCACAGCGCGGCGCCTCGGCAAAGCGCAGTCGGCCATCAGCACGGCCATCTCAAATCTCGAAATCGACCTGGGTGTGGCCCTGTTCGATCGCAGCGGGCGCTACCCCGTGCTGACGCCGGCCGGCGAGGCATTGTTGAGCGAGACCGAAGCCATCCTGGCGCGCTGCCAACGCCTCAAGGAACACGCGGATGCGTTGAGCGGGCTCACCGAATCCCGCATTGTCGTGGCGCTCGAAGATGCCTTTCCCGCCACCGCGCTGGCCCCCGTACTCAGCCGACTGCACGCGGATTTCCCGAGCGTCGACCTCGAACTGGTACAGCCGACCCATAGCGAATTACCGGATATGGTCGCCAGCGGCGAAGCGGCATTGGGGCTCGGATGCGCCCGCGCGCACTACCCGCCCGGCATGGTCTTCCGCCGGCTCGGCCACGCCACGCTGGTCAACGTGGCACATCGCGACCACCCGCTGGCCCGCGCCGGCGGCCTGCGCTTCACGCAACTGGCTGATCACCTCCAGTTGCTGCTGCCGGCCCAGATGGCGCACCTGCAGACGCGTGAATACCTCAACGTGCCGCGCCGCTGGCATGTGCACAGCGCCCATGCCCTGGTCGAACTGATCCGCCAAGGGCTGGGTTGGTCGATCCTGCCGCGCCGCCTCATCGAGGCCGAACTCGCCAGCGGCGAGCTATGCGAATTGCAATTGGAAGCCTATCCGTTCACCGACTGGACGGTCGGGATCGACATGCTGTGGCATGCCGACACCCAGGCCGGGCGCGTGAGTACCTGGCTCCGCACGACCCTCGCCCACAGCCAGATCTTCGTGTGACGTTCACGAACTGCACGACAGGGCCGAACAGCCTGGCCGCACACGCGCCCATTCGGGGCGGCGCACAAACCATTTGTCATGTTCCGGCTGCTCGTCATAGGGCCGGCGCAGCACATGCAGAAGCGTCTCGATGGGCGCGTACTCGCCAGTCGTCGCAGCATCGATGACTTCCTGCGCCATCCAGTTGCGCAGTACGTAGCGCGGATTGGCGCCGTTCATGCGCGCGCGGCGTGCAGCCAGGGCTTCGCCACCTTCACGCACGCGCCCGGCCCAGGCTTCGAGCCAGGCTGCCAGACGCTCACCGTGCGCGCCTTCCAGGGCGCCAGGCAGATAGAACGCATCCTGCAGGGGCGCCTGTCGCACTGCGCGCTCGACCTCGGCGCCGATCGGCACGTCCGCCAGGCGGCGGAAAAAAATCGTCATGTCGGTCTCGGTGGCCTGCAACAGACCGAACAGATCGGTTACCAGCGCATCCTGCATCGCCAGGCCTGGCGGCAGGCCGAGCTTGTCCGCCAGCATGTGCGACCACGTCGCCTCGAACGTTGCGCGATAGGTCTCCAGCCCGGCATGCAGCACCGCTTCGTCTTCGATCAGATCGGTCAGCGCCGCAGCCAGCCGGGTGAGATTCCAGTAGGCGATCTGTGGCTGATCCCCGTAGCAGTAGCGGCGCCCCTGGGCATCGGTGGTGTTGGGCGTCCACGATGCATCGAAGCCTTCAAGCCAGCCATAGGGACCGTAATCGATGGTCAGCCCGAGGATCGACATGTTGTCGGTGTTCATCACGCCATGCACGAAACCGACGCGCATCCAATGCGCCACCAATACGGCGGTGCGCCGGCACACTTCGGCAAACCAGGCGGCATAGGTCGCCTGCGACGGCGCGCCCAGCTCGGCGAAGTGTGCGGCGATGACCCAATCGACGAGTGCGCGCAGATTGTGCGGCTCGGCGTCGGCAACGAATATCTCGAAATTTCCGAAGCGCACGAAGCTTGGCGCGACGCGGCACACGATGGCGCCGGGCTCCAACTGCGGGCGGCCGTCGTAGAACATGTCCCGCACCACGCCTTCGCCGGTCGTCACCAGGCTCAGCGCACGCGTGGTAGGGATGCCAAGCGCATGCATGGCCTCGCTGCACAGGAATTCGCGGATCGATGAACGCAGCACGGCGCGACCGTCGCCCCGGCGTGAATAGGGTGTCGGACCGGCGCCTTTGAGCTGGATCTCCTGCCGCTGGCCCTGACGATCGACCAACTCGCCAAGCGTGATGGCACGCCCATCGCCCAACTGCCCTGCCCAATTGCCGAACTGATGGCCGCCGTAGCGCGCGGCATAAGGCTTCATCCCCGATGCCAGACGCACACCCGCCAGGATGTCCACCGCCAGCGAGACGGCGGCGGGGCGTGCCAGACCCAATTCGTCAGCCAAGGTATCGGACCAGGCGATCAGATACGGTGCCGCCACCGGTGTTGGCGTCACGAAACTGTAGGCGGCGCCGACGACCGGGCGCGGCACGTTGTGGGTATTGGCGTCGGCAGGCAGCGCGCTGACGAAGGTATCTTCGAAAGAAGCGTCTTCGAGCGCGCTACCCGGCGCAGCGGAGGTGGCGGATGTTGGGGTCATGCGAGCCTTCCCGATCTGTGCGTTCTCTCATCCGACCTGTGCAGGCGGCTGGAATTCCGCCATTGTAGGATGGCGTCTGGGCGTATCGTGACGCCCCTGTTTTGACTGACGATCCGAGGTTCTCGATGTCCGATACCGAATTGCCGCCGCTCCCCCTCCTCGCCCTCGGCCGCTACCGGCATTACAAAGGGGGTGAATACGAAGTGATGGGGGTAGCGCGCCACAGCGAAACGCTGGCAGCCATGGTGATCTATCGCCCGCTCTACAATGACTCGGGCTGGTGGGCGCGTCCGTATGACATGTTCGTCGAAGAGATCGACATCGACGGCCGACGCCAGCGGCGCTTTGCCCCCGTCTGAAAACAACGGACGCGCGCAAGCCTGCTCTGTCGCAGCGAGCATACGCGTGGCGTGGAACGAAGAATCCGGAAGGCCCTTCTTGAGGATGACCGGTGTCCGCAGCAGCCCACGAAAATGGGGCGGACGCGAGGGCCAGGCGAAAAGCGATCAGCGGCGGCGGAAGTTGCCCTTGCGGGGACCGGACGGCCCGGGGCCACGGGATTCGATATGGCGGAACGTGATGCGTGCCTTGGTCAGATCGTACGGCGACATTTCGAGGTCGACCTTGTCACCCGCGAGAATGCGGATACGGTGTTGACGCATCTTGCCCGCGACGTAGGCGGTCACTTCAATCCCATTGTCCAGCGTGACGCGGAAACGGGTATCGGGGAGCACTTCGTTTACTACACCACTCAATTCAATGACTTCTTCTTTTGCCATGGAGGTCAGGTTCCTTAATCCCGCTTTGCGGGAAACGGTGGAAAGACAGGCGCGAAGTATAGCCGTCCAACCGGAGGGAAGGCGGTTTTGCGCGTAAAAATGCTGTGACGGGCAAGCAATTGCCCATATAGCGGCAACCTATCGCCTGACACAGCCATGACGGCGGCGATGAGGAGGGCTAGAGAAGAGCAGCAAAGAAAAAGCCCGGCAACTGCCGGGCTTTTCGCTGCTCGAAAGCGGCCGCCGATTACTCGGGGCGGATGTTCGAGGCTTGCTTGCCCTTCGGGCCGGTCGTCACGTCGAAGGTCACGCGCTGGTTTTCTTGCAGCGACTTAAAGCCTTGCGATTGGATCGCGGAGAAGTGCGCGAACAGGTCTTCGCCACCGCCGTCCGGCGTGATGAAACCAAAACCCTTGGCGTCGTTGAACCACTTAACAGTACCAGTTGCCATTATTAGCGTCCTGAAAATAAATATGAACAATGCAGAAGAACTGCGGGTAGAGAACCAAGATCTGCTAGATGACTAACCGACGTACCGTTGGGTATTGCTTGGAGAGACAACACTAACCCGGATCCCCAGCCCTTATATTGCCCTGTTGCGGTCTGTCATGCAATAGATACTTGTGACAGTTCGCTACAAATCGGGTCGGGACCATCTGCCGCAAATCAAGGTCTGCAGTACATGACCGTGCAACTTACAAAGAGTTGCCTTGTCTTTGCCCCACACACCTCCCACTCAAGGCATCCTTGTTAACATGTTTGGCTTTGATTTTTTGCCCTCGCTGGGGTCCGTGCCCATTCTTGGCGTCGGGCTGCATGTTCTCGTAGCGATCTACTTTGGCGTACACGCCGTCCGCCACGGCCAGAACATGTACTGGCTCCTGCTGCTGTTCATCTTCCCGTTGCTGGGCAGCATCGTCTACTTTTTCGCCGTCTACCTGCCAATGCTGCGCGGCAGCCGCCAGGTGCACGTCGCTTCGCGCGCCATCACCCAGGCGCTGGACCCTGGCCGTTCGCTACGCGAAGCCCGCATCGCCGTCGAGCGCACGCCAACGGTCGGCAACCGCATGCGGCTGGCCCAGGCATTGCTGGAGAACGAGCAGACCGCAGAAGCGCTGGCGCTCTACGAAGAAGCCGCGTCGGGGCCGTTCGCCACCGACCCCGCCCTGCTGCGCGGATTGGCCGAAGCCCAGTTCGCCAGCGGCCGCGCCGCCGAATGTGCGACCACGCTCGACAAGCTCTTCGCTGCGCATCCGGAATCGCGCCGCCAATCCGCGCTGGCACTGCTGCTGGCCCAAGCGCTGGCGGCGCAGCAGGCACCCGCCACGCGCGACGCTTTTGAATTCGCGCTGACGGTCGCCGCCGACCCCGAGCCCAAGTGCCGCTACGCCGATTGGCTGCGTGCCCAGGGCGCTTCCGCGGACGTGGCGCGCGCCCGCGCCTTGTACGATGAAATCGTGAGCGACGCCCGTTTCTGGCCGAAATACGCGCGCAACGTCAACCGGGAATGGTTGCAGCGCGCTCAATCCGGACTCGCCGCGCTCTGAATGCCACGCCCATCGCGGGCGTGGGTGTTTGATTGCCTGTTATCACATGAAACGACTCGCCCCGCTTACCTTGTTGGCCGCCCTGTGGGCGCCGCACGCCGCGCTTGCGGCCGTCCCTGCCCCCGCTGCTGCGGCGGCCTCTTCTCACTGTACCCAGACGGTCAAGCCGGGTCAGGACATCCAGCACGCGCTCGACGCGCTGCCGCGCGACGGCTCGTCCGCCGTCGTATGTCTAACGCGCGGCGACTATCCACTGCAGCGCTTCCTGGCCATCGAGCGCGACAACACCACGCTGCGGGGTGAAGGCGTGGAGACCATCCTGCGCCTGGCGCCGGGAGTGCAAAGCTCGGTCATCCTGGTCGGCGATTACCGCCAGGCGCAACCGGCGCGCGTCATCCGCAACGTCACGCTGGAACGCATGCGCCTGGAAGGCAACGGTGAGCAAGGCAGCGAGTTCGATCCGCACTACGCCTACCTCACAAATAGCGGCGTCACCGTCCGCTCGGGCAACCAGATCGTCATCCGCGACCTGATTGTTAACAATTGTCGCAGCGCCGGCATCCTGACCGAATACAGCAGCGAAAACGTGCTTATTCAGGGCAACACCGTTCACGGCGCGATCTGGGACGGCATATCGCTCAATCGCGCGCTGCGCACCCAGGTCATCGGCAACACCCTGTCGGGCAACAAGGCTGCCGGCATCACCACCGAAAATCTGCAGGACGGCGAAATCCGCGACAACGTCCTGCGCGATAACGGCTCGCACGGCATCTATCTGGCCGACGCCTATCGCAACGTCATTGCCCAGAACCGTTTCCTGCACAACGGCGGCTCAGGAGTGTTCATCACCTGTTCGATCCGCTCGCGCGACCCGGTGCAGTGCTGGGACAACAGCATGAGCGAAGACAATCGATTCGAGCGCAACACCTTCGCCGGCAACCAGTATGGCTACTCCGTCGCGCCCGACAACGCCGCCAACTGCAAGCGCCCGCAAACACGCATGAACGCGTCGCAGGGCGATATCTTCGACGACCGCAACCACGAGCCGCCGTGGGAGGTCTACGGCCGCTGCTTAAGCTATACCGACGCGCGCACCGTCAGCGCCAAGAACTGAACACGGCACGCCTTGATCAAAAAAAACGCCTCCACTCGGGAGGCGTTTTCATTTGGCGCGCGGCGGTCGATCAGCCGGGGAAGAATGCGTACTTCACCACGAACAGCGCGGCGATCACCCAGGCCGCCGGATGCACGTCGCGCGCACGGCCGGTGAACAACTTGAGCACGGTGTAGCTGATGAAGCCGAAGGCCAGGCCATTGGCGATCGAATACGTAAACGGCATGGCCAGCGCAGTCAGCGCCGCCGGCGCCGCTTCGGTGACATCATCCCAGTTCACTTCGACCAGTTCGCGCATCATCACACCCGCCACATACAACAGCGCCGGAGCCGTCGCATAGCTCGGCACCGAGGTCGCCAACGGGGCGATGAACAGCGCCAGCAGGAACAGGATGGCCACCACCAGCGCCGTCAGGCCCGTGCGACCGCCTGCCTGCACACCCGACGCGCTTTCGACATACGCGGTGGTCGAGCTGGTGCCCAGCAGAGAGCCGGCCAGAATGGCGATGCTGTCGGCAAACAGCGCACGACCGAGGCGGCGCTGCGGATTGCCCGGCGCATCCTCGCGCAGCAGGCCGGCACGCTTGGCCACACCCATCAGCGTTCCGGTGGCATCGAACACTTCCACCAACACCATGGTCAGCACCACGGCGACGAAACCGCCTTGCAGGGCACCAGCCAGGTCGAGCTTGAAGAAGGTGGGCGAAATGCTCGGCGGCGTGGAGAACACCCCGGCGATGTGGTTTTCGCCCAACATGGTGCCAACGACGGTCACCGCCAGAATGCCGATGAGGATGGCGCCGCGCACGCGCAAGGCATCGAGCACGCCGATGATGAAAAAGCCCAGCACCGTCAGTAGGGCCGCCGGCTTGTGCAGGTCTCCCAGGGTCACCAGGGTGGCCGGATGCTTGACGATGATGCCGGCATTGGACAGCGCGATGATCGCCAGGAACAGGCCGATACCCGCGGTGATGGAGCAGCGCAGCGTGTGCGGGATGCCCGAGATCAGCCAGGAGCGCAGGCCCAGGATGGTGATCAGCAGGAAGATGCAGCCCGAGATGAACACGGCCCCGAGCGCGGCTTCCCAGCTATAGCCCATGGTCTTGACCACGGCGAACGTGAAGAACGCGTTCAGACCCATGCCGGGGGCCATGCCGACCGGGTAGTTGGCGGCCAGCGCCATGACCAGCGTGCCGATCGCCGCCGCCAGGCAAGTGGCGACGAATACCGATGCGTGGTCCATGCCGGTGCTCGAAAGCAGATCCGGATTGACGAACAGAATGTAGGCCATGGTCAGAAACGTGGTGAAACCAGCAATGATTTCCGTCCTGACGCTGGTGCCATGTTCCTTGAGCTTGAAGAACGATTCCAGCATGGAAGTAAGTCTTTCCTTAAGACTGATGACAGAGATGGCTGGCCGCCGGGGCGGCGCAGCAATGGCGGGCGGCAGCGCCTGTGCCGTCGCGCGGCGCGATTTTACTCGCCACAAGAAAAAACCACATGCGAGATTCGATATTGACAACGGATGCAATACGCGCTCCGCGGGTCTGCTCCTTGCGGACAGGGTGTTATCCCGTTCCCGCAACGGTTCGACAAAAAAGGAGACAACCATGAAGCCTCGCACATCCCTGGCCGCAGCCCTCGGCCTGAGTCTCATCATGGGCCTGGGTGCCTGCGCCAACATGACGCCGCGCGAACGCGACACCGCGGTCGGCGCGGCCATTGGGGGCGCCGCCGGTGCCATCATCGATGACGGTGGCGCGGTCGGCACGCTGGGCGGCGCCGCGGTAGGCGGTGTCATCGGCAATCAGGTGGGCAAGAACAAGAAGTAGCGGCGAAGCCCGCCGGGGCGCGGCACAACCGCCCTGCGTGAGGCTCACACGACGATGGGCTGGACCGCCGTCGCGTCCTTGGCAAGATTGCCGTGTGCCACCTTGACGAAGCGGTCATGCGCCCGCACGAAGGCGCTGGCCGCCTCGTTGAGTGCGCGGGCCTCTTCACGGTCGCGCTCGGCGGGCATCACGTCCTCTTCGGGTTTGACACCAAATTGCCCGGAGTCCTGCGACTGCGTGTACTGCCCCAGCTTGAGCGCCAGGTCGGTCGCGGCTTCATTCAGATCGCGGGCGACCTTTTGCAGCGGAACGCTCACGAATTCTTCACCGATGGCGCGCCACCCGCGCACGAGGCGGAACACCGGCTCGACCTGCGCGCGATCGAAAGCGCCGATGAAGTCGTGGCCTTCGAGAAACGCCATGACGGCAGCGTCGGGCATCAAGCTGTCGATCTGCTCGAGCAACAGCGCATCGCGCTGGCGCTGCACCACGACCAGATCGCGCCGATTGGCGCGCGCCTGATTCCATTCGAATAGCAGGAATACGCCGATCAGCACCGCCAGCACGACGGCAGCGGGCCAGTTCGGTTGCCATCCACCGGGTGGCCACAGCAGCCAGGCTTCGGCGAGCATGATCAACACCAGCAACAGCAATCGCGTTTTGATGCTCTGCATAATGACCTCCGTGCTCGTGTTCGGATTATGGCCATCCGGCGACGCCAGACAAGCGGATTCGTCCTACGCCGACAAACGCACCCCCTATATGGCATGCGCATCGGTAGGCGCGGCGCATGCTGATCCAACCCATGCCAGCACGGGCCGCAGCCAGCGCCTATGCTGCAAGACGCCTCACCACCCCACACGGAGACCACTATGGAAGCACCGCTGCACACGCTCAACAATCTGTTCGCGCAACTCGGACTCCCCGACGACGCGGCCTCCATCGATGCCTTTATCCTGGCCCATCGCCCCGTGCCGACCACCATCTCGCTGTTCGACGCGCCGTGCTGGACGCCCGCCCAGGCCGATCTGCTGCGCCAGCAGATCATGCTCGATGCCGATTGGGCGGAGGTGGTCGACCAGCTCAACGTCCGCCTGCGGGACTGAGCCAGCCCCCGCTTGCCACCTGCCCGCTTTGTCTCCCTCCTGGTATGTATAAAGACGTTAAGATGTAAGAAAAACCTGACGTCATCGATCAGGTCAGTTCATCGTCTTACACCGGGGAAACAATGCGGTCTTGTCTCAAGGCCCTGCGCATCGCGCTGGGTTGCTGCTGGCTAGGCGCCAGCAGCCTGTCGATACCGTCGGCGTGGGCAGCGCCGGCCGAAGAGAACATCGACGTGCCTGCGCACGCCTTCTCGCGCCAGAGTGCCTGGCCGTCGTGGGCCGAGTGGGTCGACGCCCCGTCGGCGCCCGACAATCGGGGGCCGATGATCGTCCGCCTGGGCCATACCCAGATCCGGCTGGAGGAAGGTTCGACGGACATCCTCGTGCATCGCGCCTGGCAGGCCAACGACCAGTCGGCGCTGGGCACCCTCGGCCAGTATTCGGTGTCCTTCCAGCCCGACTACCAGCAACTGGTGCTGCGCCGCCTGGCGGTGCTGCGCCAGGGCCAGCGCATCGATAAGCTGGCGCAGGCCCAGGTGCGTTTCGTCCGGCCACAGCAGGACAACGATAACCTGACCATCAGCGGCTGGCTGACGGCGATCGTCGTGGTTGACGACATCCGTGTCGGCGATACCCTCGACATCGCCTACAGCCTGTTGGGGCAGAACCCGGTGTTCAACGGCCGCTTCTTCGATAGCGCGGAGTGGGATCTGCCTTATCCGGTGGTCCGCCGTATCGTCAGCCTCGACGCCCCCGCGCAACGCGCCATCCACTATCGCATGCTCGGACCGGCCACGGCGCAGCCCGTGCAGCCCATCGAACGCACTGCCAACGGGCGCCGTACCCTGCGCCTGGAGGCCAGCAATCTGCCCGAAGTGCCACTGGACGAGTTCATCCCGGCCGATGTCGACGTGCTGCGGGCGATCCAGTGGTCGGAATTCTCGCAATGGTCTGAGGTGGTCGACTGGGCGCTGCCGTTGTTCGCCGTCCCCACGGGCGCGGACGCCGGCATCGACGCCCTGGTGGCCAAGGTGCGCAAGGCCGGCACACCGCGCCAGCAAGTGATGGCGGCGCTCGAATCCGTGCAGGACGACATCCGCTACCTGGCTCAGCCTTTTGGCGAAAACTCGCACCGCCCGGCGCCCCCGGCGGAGGTGCTGGCCCGCCGCTTCGGCGATTGCAAGGACAAGACGCTGCTCCTCGTCACCGTGCTGCGCCGACTGGGCATCGACGCCGTGCCGGCACTGCTGTCCACGCAGAACCGGCGCGGTCTGGCCAAACTGCTGCCGAGCCCGCTCGATTTCGACCACGTCATTGCCCGGGTCCGTCTGGCGGATGGCGAGTATTTCATCGACCCGACCCTGCGCCGCCAGACCGGCGACCTGGACCGCATCGGGCGGCCCCACGTCGATACCGACGTCCTGCTTATAGCCCCCGGCGAACGCGCACTGCGCCGCACCGCCGCCGCGCCGGCGGCCCTCACCACCGATACGCGCACGGAACAGATCACCGTCACGGCCTTCGATGCACCGGTGCGTATGCACGTACGCATCGATTTCGCCGGCCAGGGCGCGGAATCGGTGCGGCGCGCCATGACCTCGGTGTCGCCGGAGCAATGGCGCAAGTTCTACGAAGGCGATCTGGACCGCCGCTACCGCCAGGCCCGTTTGCTCGACGCGCCGCAGATCAAGGACAACCCGCGCGCCAATACGGCGAGTATCGATCTGGACTACGAAATCACCGATTTCTTCGAGGGCAGCAAGGATCAGCGCATCGCGCGCTATGCCGCCAACAACATGCGCGGTCTGTTCAACATCCCGAACAGCGCGCGCCGCAGCGCCCCGCTGGCCGTACCGGGCTACCCGTCGACGACCCGCTACGTAATCGAAATAACCTTGCCGGACACCGTCGACAGCCGTCGCCGGCCCACCGACAACACCGTCAGTTCGACCGCCTTCAGCGCCACCAGCGCCTTGACCCAGACCGGGCGTTCGGCACGTGCGCAGATCGACCTGACCATCAAGTCGGACCGCGTCGAGCCGGCCGACATGAGCGCCTTTCTGGAGGCCATCCGCAACCTGAACGACATGGTGGCGGGCGGGTTTGTCTTTGATGAAGGCGACATGCGCCGTGCACCGGCGCAGCGTGCCGATCTCAGCTACAAGGAAGGGGTGCGCCGCCATCTGTCGCAGACGGCGGCCGATGCCAGCAGCACGCTCGCCAAGCCGGGCATCAATGCACTCGACCGCGCCACCGCGCTGTGCGGACGCGCCATGGCAGAGGCCTACCTGGGTCAGACCACCACCGCCACGCGTGACCGCGACGAAGCGCTCAGACAGGCGCCCGACGACGCGGCGATCCAGGGCTGTGCCGGCGCCGTCGACTTTGCCATGGGGGCGCTGCAGACCAGCATCGACGGCTTCACTCGCGCCCTGGCGACCAACGCGTCCGACGCGGATCTTTACTGGCGTCGCGGCCTGGCGCGCTATCTGAACGGCGACCTGCCTCGCGCCCTGACGGATTTCACGCAGGCACGCACGCTGTCGACCGATGCGCGCGGGCGCGGACGGGCCGAAGCCTGGCGACAGCTCAGCCTGCTGCGCCTGGGCCTGCCGGCTGACACCACCACCGTCCAGACCGATTGGCCGGCGCCCATCGTCGGCATGATCCTGGGTCAGCAAAGCCCCGACCAAGTATCGCAGGCGCTGTACGCGCGCTTCAGCGGCGACGTGCTCGAAACCATGTTGGCGGAAACGTATTTCTATGCCGCCGCCTATCACTCGGCGCTCGGCCATGCCAGCCTGGCGGCGGCCTTTTACGAGCGTGCCCTCGACAAAGGCATGATCAACAGCCCGCTCCATACGGCCGCGCTGCGCGAGCGCGCCCGCCTGACGGCCACCACCCCGCGATGATCACCATGCCGACATCCAATCGATCCTGCCGGGCCTGCACGCTGGTGCGCGCCCTGCTCTGCCTGATGCTGTCGATCGCCGCCTGGTCGCCCTGCATGACGCAGGCGGCGCCCGCGCCCCACGAGGCAGGGCTGCGCAAAATCATGCAGATTTTCGGTTTCGACGAATTCATGGTGGCCGAGTTACAGCGCAACGTGGCCAAATTGCAGGCCAACAACGACACGGCGCTGGCCGCGACGTGGCTGGCGCAGGACGATATGGACGGCATGCGGACTGTGGTCGTCGAAGAGTTCGCACGGTTTTCAACGCCGGAAGAAGTCACCAGCATGCTGGCGTTTCTGGCCACACCGACCGGCAAACGCTTTGCCGAACTGGCCCGGCAGTCCAGGAAGGGCGGCCCGCCGCCGGATGTGCGCCGTTATTTCACGGCAGCCGATGACAAAGTGATGGCGGCTTTTGTCGACTCGCCCGGCCTGCGCATGCTGGAGCGGTTCAAGTCCGCAGAACTCGCGCAAGCTATGCGACGGCGTGGGCTGGAATACGGAAAAAACTCGTTCGCCGCCTATCTGCGCAAATCGCCGGCGCAACTGCCGATACGTGTCAATCTGCTGGTCACGGAGCCCGACCTACCAGGGCTGGCCATTCTGGATGACAAGGAAAGCGCCCAATGGCCGGCGTCGCGGCGCGAAGCCGTGCAGTATCTGCTGCAAACGGCGCAGACCGTGGGCCGCGCCAATCAACGCTACCTGACGCTGCTCCGCAGCGGCCTGTCCGACATCGTGGCGCCGGAAACACTGGTGTCGCTGGATGCCATCAATACCAGGCTGGAGACCATCACACAGGTCGAGCAGGCGCTGGATGTGCGCAATGCAGCCCTGATGGCGGCGGTCGAAGGCCTCTCTCCCTACAGCCAGGCGCTGGCCGACCCTGCCCTGCCTCCAGGCCTGGGGGCGCTGTTCAACAGCCAGTTGCCCACCTACATGGCCTTCCATGACAACCAGAAACGGGTGTTCGCGCTGTATCGGCGCCTTTTCGTCCTGGCGCGCGATCAGTACGGCCATATCGCCTACCAGAACAAGGTGCTCAACTTCGACGACGATGGCGCCCTGATGACGTTCCGCGAGGTGATTGCACAGCTCGGGCAGGAAGCCAAGCTCGAAGAAGAATTGCTCCAGCGGATGGACAATGCGTCAGCGGCGACCACGCCGCCGGCGCATTGACGCGCTGCCGCTACGCCGGCAGACGCAGGAAGTTGTCGCGGTAGTAGGCCAGTTCGGCGATGGATTCCTGGATGTCGGCGAGCGCCGTGTGGGCGCCGCGCTTGACAAAACCGGCGGCCATCGCCGGGTGCCAGCGGCGGGCCAGCTCCTTCAGCGTGGACACATCCAGATTGCGATAGTGGAAGTAAGCTTCCAGTTGCGGCATGTAGCGCACCATGAAGCGGCGGTCCTGGCCGATCGAATTGCCGCACATCGGCGTGGTGCGCGACGGCACGTATTGGCGCATCCAGTCCAGCAGCAGCGCCTCGGCGGCCGCTTCGCTGGTGGTCGAGGCGCGCACCTTGTCGATCAGGCCGGAACGGCCGTGCGTGTTCTTGTTCCAGTCGTCCATGGCATCGAGGATGCTGTCCGGCTGGTGGACCACCACCACCGGCGCTTCGGCGACCACTTCGAGCCGGCTGTTGGTGACGATCATGGCGATCTCGATGATGTGATCGCGCTCGGGCTCCAGCCCGGTCATTTCCATGTCCACCCAGACGAGATGGTTCTGGTCTTGTGCCATAATTTTTCGACCTCCAATCAAAATCGACGGGCATTGTCGCACGAGGCCCGCCCAACAATCGTCCCCCATGAACGCCAACGCTTTGACGACCGTTTTCCTGCTGCTGCTGGCACTGTCGATCGTGCTGCGCCTGTGGCTCAACCGGCGCCATGCGAGCCATGTGCGCGCCCATCGCGGCACGGTGCCGGGCGCCTTTGCCGCCGACATTCCCCTGCACGCCCATCAGCGCGCGGCCGACTACACGGTGGCCAAGTCCAACCTGGGGCTGATCGACCTCGCCCTGTCGACCCTGTGGCTGCTGGTGCTGACCCTCGGCGGCGGCCTGCAATGGGCGCATGACCTGTTGGCCCGCTGGTTCGACCCGGCCGGCCTGGTCCATGGCGTGCTGCTGTTCGGCCTGGCGGGCGTGGTCGGCTTTTTCTACGACCTGCCGCTGACGCTCTACCGCACCTTTCGCCTCGAATCGCGCTTCGGCTTCAACCGCACCACGCTGCGCCTGTTCTGTGCCGACCTCGCCAAGCAGGGAGCACTGGCGGTCATCATCGGCGCTCCGTTGCTATGGGTGGTGCTGTGGTTGATGGCGCGCGCCGGCGATCTGTGGTGGGTGTGGACCTGGGCCTTCTGGCTGACGGTGAACCTGGCCGCCATGGTGATCTACCCGATTTTCATCGCACCGCTGTTCAACAAGTTCGAACCGCTCAAGGACGAATCGCTCAAGACACGCGTCGAGGCGCTGTTGGCACGCTGCGGCTTTCGCGCCAAGGGGCTGTTCGTGATGGACGGCTCGCGCCGTTCGGCTCATGGCAATGCCTACTTCACAGGCTTTGGCGCCGGCAAGCGCATCGTCTTCTTCGACACCTTGCTCGCCTCGCTGGCCCCGACCGAAATCGAAGCCGTGCTGGCGCACGAGCTGGGTCACTTCAAGCGGCGCCATCTCATCAAGCGACTACTGGTGCTCGGCCTGGGCTCCTTCCTGTTCATGGCCCTGCTCGGCTATCTCATCGCGCAGCCCTGGTTCTACGAGGGCCTGGGCGTTTCTGCCCAGAGCAACGCGCTGGCGCTGATGCTGTTCTCACTGGTGCTGCCGGTGGTGCTGTTCCCCTTCTCGCCGCTGGCCAGCATGTGGTCGCGCCAACATGAATTCGAAGCCGACAGTTACGCCAAGGAACACGCCAACGCGGCCGACCTGGTGTCGGCGCTGGTCAAGCTGTATCGCGACAACGCCTCCACCCTGACGCCGGACCCTTTGCACTCGCTGTTCTACGATTCCCACCCACCGGCGGCGATCCGCATCGCCCACTTGCAGCGCTGACATGGCGACCGGAGTGGTGGTAGCTGCCTTCGGGCGGCAATACGACGTGCGGCTCGACAGTGGTGAGCGGCTGCTGTGTTTCCCGCGTGCCAAGAAGAGCGTGGTGGCATGTGGCGATCGCGTGGAGGTGACGGCCAGCGCGCCCGACCAGGGGGTGATCGACAAGCTCCTGCCGCGCCGCTCGCTGCTCTATCGCGCAGATGCCTTCAAGGAAAAGCTCATCGCCGCCAACGTCACGCAAGTGGTGATCGTGGTGGCCACCGAGCCCAGTTTTTCGGACGAGCTCATCACGCGCTGCGCCTGCGCGGCCGATTCGCAGGACGTGCCGCTGCTCATCGTGCTCAACAAGTGCGATCTGGCCGATGGCCTGCCGCGCGCACGCGCGCAACTGGCCCCCTTCGCCCGCATCGGCTATGACGTGCTGGAGCTGTCCGCCCATGCCGGCGCAGAGGCGCTGCGGCCGCGGCTGGCCGACCAGCTCAGTTTGCTGGTGGGACAGTCGGGGATGGGCAAATCCACCCTGACCAATGCGCTGGTGCCGGATGCCGCCGCCGCCACGCGCGAGATCTCGGACGTGCTCGACAGCGGCAAGCACACCACCACGCACGCCCGCCTGTATGAACTGCCGGGCGGCGGCGCACTCATCGACAGCCCTGGCCTGCAAGCCTTCGGCCTGGCGCACCTGAGCCGCGAAGAAATCGAAACTGGTTTCCGCGAGATCCGCCCACTGCTCGGGCACTGCCGCTTCCGCGACTGCCGCCACGAATCGGAACCCGATTGCGCCATCCGTGCCGCCGTGGCCGATGGCCGTTTCGATGCCCGCCGCTACGAAGTGCTCATCAAGCTGCTGGCAGAGAAACGCTTCCAGGCGAGCCAGTACTGACCGGCGCGGCGAAGGCTCAGCTGTTGTCGGCGACCTTCAGCCAGTCCGGATCGGGCAAGGCCATGAACGCGTTGCGCAGGGCTTCGCTCCAGCCGCTGCGCAGGCTGGCGAAATACGGGTTGTGCGCATCGATGTACTCGTGCAGCGCCACTTTCAGGCCATCGGTACGCAGGCACACCAGGTCCAGCGGCAGACCCACCGACAGGTTGGATTTGATGGTCGAATCCATCGAAATGAGCGCCAGCTTGGCGGCCTCTTCGAGCGAGGTGTTGCGCTTGAGCACGCGGTCGATGATGGGTTTGCCGTACTTGGACTCGCCCACCTGAAAATACGGTGTTTCGGCGGTAGCTTCGATGAAGTTGCCAGCGGCATAGATCATGAACAGGCGCGGCGGCTCGCCCTTGATCTGCCCGCCCAGGATCAGCGCGGCGTTGAAATCAATATTGAAGGCAGCCAGGCCTTCGGCGTCACGTTCATGCACTTCGCGCAGGGTCTGCCCGACCAGGCTGGCCGCCTCGAACATGTTGGGCACAGTATGCAGATTGGGCGAACCGGGATCGAGCAGGCGCGAGCGCATCACCGACACCAGCGCCTGCGTCGCCGCCAGGTTGCCGGAAGTCAGCAGCACCAGCACACGCTCATGCTCGTGTTCGAAAATGAAGGTCTTGCGGAACGTGCTGATGTGATCCACGCCCGCGTTGGTGCGTGAATCGGACAGGAACACCAGCCCGGCATCGAGCAGCATGCCTACGCAGTAAGTCATGATCGGTCAGTCATGGGGTCGCCAAGGCTTCGCAGCATATCGGCCATTACGCGAGCGGCACCAGGAAATCGTTTGAAATCCTGTTGCCGAGGTCTGCCACCTTGTCGATGAAGCCTGTCAGGTACGGGTGCAGACCTTCCTCGAACACGTCTTCGACACGGCCAAAACGCAGGGAGGCCGCCAACTCGCCGGCCCGGCGTTCGGTTTCGGCGGAACGCTGATTGGCCACCTGCTGCAATTGACCGTAGACCTCTTCGGTGCAATGCGCGAGCGAACGCGGCATGTCGCGGTTGAGGACCATCAGCTCGACCACTTTGGCCGGCGTGATGACGTCGCGGTAGACCCGCCGATAGATCTCGAACGCAGACACCGAATGCAGCAGCGCACTCCACTGGTAATACTCGGCCGCCTCATCGCGATGCGAAGACGCGATCAGCTCGTGGAACTTCACGTCGAGCAGGCGGGCGGTGCTGTCGGCGCGTTCGAGAAAGGTGCCCAGGCGCATGAAATGCATCGCCTCGTCGCGCATCATGGTGCCGACCGTGACGCCGCGCGACAGGTGCGAGCGGAATTTCACCCACTCGAAGAATTCGGCCGCCCCGTCTCCCTCCAGCCCCGCCGCCGTGAAACTACGCATGGCGATCCAGGTGGCGTTGGTGGTTTCCCACAGCTCGGAGGTCAGCGTGCCACGCACCGCATGGGCGTTGTCGCGCGCAGCGCGCAGGCAGGACGCGATGCTCGATGGATTGTCGCGATCGAGCACCATGAAATTCATCACCGCCCCCGGCTGGTACGGCTTACCGGTCTGGCGGTACAGCGCCAGCAGGCCCATGGTGTCGAGGGCCGCGCGCCATTGTCGCTCGATGCCCTCGGGTCGCTGCGGCAGCAGGGACATGCGGTAGTTCACATCGAGCATGCGCGCGATGTTCTCGGCCCGCTCGACGTAGCGCGCCATCCAGAACAGATGATCGGCGGTGCGGCTGAGCATGGCGCCGCGCGCGGGCACACCGGTCTGGCGACCGCCATCGAACGCGATGGGGGCATCCGGCGTCTGGCTTTGGGACATGATTGTCGAATCCATATCGCTCCGTTCAGGCCTCCAGCACCCAGGTGTCCTTGGTGCCGCCGCCTTGCGACGAGTTGACCACCAGCGAGCCTTCCTTGAGCGCCACGCGCGTCAGGCCGCCCGGCACGAAACGCACTTCACGACCGGACAGCACAAAGGGCCGCAGATCGATGTGACGCGGGGCGACGCCGCGCTCGACGAAGGTCGGGCACGCCGACAGCGAGAGCGTCGGCTGAGCGATGTATTTCTCCGGCGCGGCCAGGATACGTTGGCGAAAGTCTTCGATCTGCTCGCGCGTCGAGGCCGGCCCCACCAGCATGCCGTAGCCGCCGGCGCCGTGGACTTCCTTGACCACCAGATCGGCCAGGTTGTCGAGCACGAAGGTCAGATCCTCTTTCTTGCGCAGCATGTAGGTCGGCACGTTGTTGAGCAGCGGCTCCTCGCCCAGGTAGAAGCGGATCATCTCCGGCACGTAGGGGTAAATCGATTTGTCGTCGGCCACCCCGGTGCCGATGGCGTTGGCGAGCGTCACGCCACCCTCGCGATACGCGTCGAGCAACCCCGGCACGCCCAGCATGGAATCGGGCCGGAAGGCTTTCGGATCGAGAAAGTCGTCATCGATGCGGCGATAGATCACATCCACCTGGCGCGGCCCCTGCGTCGTGCGCATGAACACACGCCCGCCGCGCACGAACAGATCCCGCCCCTCGACCAGTTCGACGCCCATCTGCTGGGCCAGGAAGGCATGCTCGAAATAGGCGCTGTTGTAGGCCCCCGGCGTGAGCACCACCACCGTCGGCTCGGGCACACCCTGCTGCGCCACCGCGCGCAGGGTATCGAGCAACAGGTCGGGGTAGTGCTCGACAGGCGCCACGCGATAGCGTGCAAAGAGTTCGGGGAACAACCGCATCATCATCTTGCGGTCTTCGATCATGTACGACACGCCCGAGGGCACGCGCAGGTTGTCCTCCAGCACGTAGAACTCCCCCTCGCCCGCCCGCACCACGTCGATGCCGGCGATGGCGGCGTAGATGTTGCCCGGCACATCGACACCCTGCATCTCACGGCGATATTGCGCGTTGCCCAGCACCTGCTCGCGCGGGATGCGGCCGGCGCGAAGGATCTCCTGGTCGTGGTAGATGTCGTGAATGAAGGCATTGAGGGCCTTCACGCGCTGGCGCAGACCGGTGGCCAGCTGTTCCCATTCATGGGCCGGGATGATGCGCGGGATGACGTCGAAAGGAATCAGCCGCTCGGTGCCTTCGGCCTCGCCGTAGACGGCGAAGGTGATGCCGACGCGATGGAACAGCGCGTCGGCCGCATCGCGCTTGTCCGCCAGACGCTGCGGCGAGGTGTGGCTGAGCCAGTCGAAGAACTTGGAGTAATGCGATCGGACCCCGCCATCCGGCGCGGTCATCTCGTTGTAGAACTGAGTCATCGCCATAAGAATCGCCTCGCTCCACACGTGCAGACATGCAGGTCCATAAGCGAAAGATATGCCATCGAATGATGACATGCAGATGCCACTGCCCGCATCGGCAGCGGGCAGGCGTACAACGGCGTGACGCCTGTCACAGCAACGGCGGCAGGCGTGTGCCCGGCACACTGCACGGGTGTCTATCAAGCAAAGCAAAAGAACAGGCGATGCGCCACGACGCATGCGCCAGGACGGACCGCGCCCGCCCGCACACACATGCACCATTGCGGTGCAGAATCAACGCGCCGTCGAACAGCGGCCTTTATCGAACAAGGCGGCTTGGCCGCATTCAGAGGCGAACATGCGGCTGGCGTCGTGCCCCACGCCCGGCACTTCCCATACCGACTGCGCGAAGTCGGCGTGGCGGCCACGCAGGTAGGCCACGTAATTGAGGCCGCGCGCCAGGCGCCAGCCCCCCTGCGCTTCACCGGCGCAGCTCTTATCGAGCGCCGGATGCCGTGGATCGGTGTCGGCACCGCCCAGCAAATACACCACCTGGCGCGCCAGGTAACGCGCTTCATAGTCGGCCGGCGACACGGCGCGTGCATAGTCGGGCGCGTCGTCCCAGCCGTACTTCCAACGGTTTACCGCCGGGCAGCGCGCGGCGTCGACGGTGGCAAACGCACCGTCCGCATCCGGCCGTTCGGCCGAAAAATACAAATACGAGGAAGGATTGGCGACGACGTAGCGCAGCGCCACGCCGGCCACGCGCAAGGCGGTCTCACCCCGGCCGACGACGGCATAGCGCTGGACCACCTGCCCACCGCCGGAATGCCCGGCGATGACCACCTGGCGCAGGGACGGAAAGCGCGCGCGATCGGCCAACTGCGCCAGGATGGCGTCCAGCGCCTCGTACGAGCCGATGGCAGCGGGCGCTACGGCGGCGCGGCCGTCTTCCCAGCGCGCCTGGTGCCAGCGCAGGACGGTGGCCGGCAAAGCGTGCGGCCCGATGTCCTGTTCGGCCAGAAACTGCGGCACGACGATGAGCGTGCTGGCGGCATCCACGCCGGCACGCCGGCGCGCCTCGTCGGCATAGCGCACGTAGTGCGCCGCATCGCGATTGACGCCGTGAATGACGATGATCGCCCGCGTCAGAGCGGGCTGCGGCACGCGCCAGTCGTGCGAGACGGACACCGGCAGGACCCCATGGCCGGCCGGTGTGTCGATGTCGAGGCGCCCGTCGACGATGGTCTCAACGGGGCGGTTGCGGCGAGGCAGTTCATCGCGCGCCCAGGTGGCCGGGGCCGCCAGCGCCACGGCCAGCATGGCGGCCACCGTGGCGATGCGGGCGCGCATGAGGGGGATCAGACGACGACGGTCGGAGCGCGATCGCCGCGCGCTTCGATGCGGCCCAGGCGATATACCGTCTCGCCGCTGGCGGCCAGCGCCGCTTGCGCAGCGTCGGCATCGGCCGCCGCCACGATGACGACCATGCCGATGCCGCAGTTGAAGGTGCGGTACATCTCGTTCGGATCGATGTTGCCCTGCTGCTGCAGCCACTGGAACAGCGGCGGCATCTGCCAGGCGCTCTTTTCGATGACGGCGCACAGCGCGTCGCCCAGGATGCGCGGCACGTTTTCGAGCAGCCCGCCGCCGGTGATGTGGGCCATGCCCTTGACCAGCGTCGGTTGCGAACGGATCAGCGACAGCAGCGACTTGACGTACAGGCGGGTCGGTTCCATGACGACGTCGCGGAACGGGCGGCCATGGAAATCGGCTTCCATGTCGGGCTTGGCGATATCGATGATCTTGCGGATCAGCGAGTAGCCGTTCGAGTGCGCGCCGCTGGAAGCCAGGCCCAGCACCACGTCGCCGGGCACGATGCGGCTGCCATCGATGATCTGGCTCTTTTCTACCGCGCCGACCGCGAAGCCCGCCAGGTCGTACTCGCCGGCCGGGTACATGCCCGGCATTTCGGCGGTTTCGCCACCAATGAGCGCGCAGCCGGACAGTTCGCAGCCGCGCGCGATACCCTGCACCACGGTGGCGGCGGTATCGACATCCAGCTTGCCGCAGGCAAAGTAATCGAGGAAGAACAACGGCTCGGCACCCTGCACCAGGATGTCGTTGACGCTCATCGCGACCAGATCCTGGCCGACGGTGTCATGCTTGTTCAGTTCGAAGGCCAGCTTGAGCTTGGTGCCCACGCCGTCGGTACCGGACACCAGCACCGGTTCCTGGTAGTTTTTGGAGATCTCGAACAGCGCGCCGAAACCGCCAATGCCGCCCAGGACCTCCGGCCGCATGGTTTTCTTGGCAAAAGGCTTGATGCGGTCGACCAAGGCGTCGCCCGCCACGATATCGACACCGGCGTCGCGATAAGTCAGGGAGCTCACGTGCATTCCTCTCCAGGCGGTTTGAGATCGGCCGCCACATGGGTAACATTAACGGCCTTTGGAGGCCCTCTCAGGCCCTGCCGGCGCGCGTGATGCGCCCCGCCAAGACACGAAAAGCCGGATTCTACCAAACAGCCACCCCATGACCGCCCCCAATTCACCATCGTCGACTTCGCGCTGGAGCCGGGCCTTGCCGTGGGCACTCATCGCGGCCGTGATCATCGGCCTGGTGTTCCTGCTGTCCGACATCCTGATGCCCTTCGCACTGGGCGCGATGCTGGCCTACTTCTGCAATCCGCTGGTGGTGCGCCTGCACAACCGGGGGGTCGGCCGCGCCTGGGGCGCCATGATCGTCACCGTGCTGCTGGCGACGGCCTGCGTCATCATCGTGCTGCTGGTCGTCCCGCTGGTGTGGCGCGAGGGGCAGTTGCTGGCCCAGCGCCTGCCGCAGGCCCTCGACGCCGTCCAGGACCGCCTGCTGCCGTGGCTGTCGCAGACTTTCGGCATGAGCATCCAGCTCGACGCGGACACCCTTCGCAAGTGGATCGGCGAACACTGGAGCAACGCCAGCAGCGTGCTCAGCGGCCTGGTGGCCGGCGCCGGCACGCGCGGCTCGGCGGCCCTGGGCTGGATCATCAACGTCATGCTGGTGCCGGTAGTGATGTTCTACCTGCTGCTGGACTGGCCCAAGTTCATCCGCCGCATCGTCGAACTGATCCCCCGCCCGTGGCACGACAACGCCGTGCGCATGTTCGCCGAAATCGACGAAGTGCTCTCCGAATTCGTGCGCGGGCAGGTTTCGGTGATGATCGTGCTGGCGATCTACTACAGCCTCGGCCTGTGGATCGCGGGCGTCAGCTTTCCGTTGCCGGTCGGCATGCTGACCGGTTTCCTGGTGTTCATCCCCTACGTCGGCTACGGCCTTGGCCTGACGTTGGCGATCCTGGTGGCCCTGCTGCAATTCGAAGGCTGGCCACCGTTGATCGGCGTGGCCATCGTCTATACGCTGGGGCAAGTGATCGAAAGCATCTTCCTGACCCCGCGCCTGGTGGGCGAACGCATCGGCCTGCATCCGCTGGCCGTCATCTTTTTCCTGATGGCGTTTGGTACCGTCTTCGGTTTCACCGGCGTGCTGGTGGCCTTGCCGGTGTGCGCCGCCGGCGCCGTGGCACTGCGCGAAGTACGCATGCGCTACTTGCGCAGTCCTCTTTATCTTGGCGATCAGACCGCCATCCGGATCTCTCACCCGGACGACGCATGAGACAGTTGATCCTCAATATCCGCCCGCACATCGAAAGCCGGCTGGAAACCTTCGTCGTCGGCGACAACGCCGACCTGCTGGCCGCCTTGGCCCAGCAATTGGTCAGCCGCGACGGCAGCGTGCTCTACCTGTGGGGCGAGGCCGGCAGTGGCCGCACCCACCTGTTGCGCGCCGCCGTCGCCGCCGCTCATAAGCGCCCGGCGCAGTACATCGACCCGTCGGCCTGGCAAACGCCAAGCGCCGCCGATGGCGCCCTGATCGCCATCGACAACGCCGGCCGCACCGACGCCGAGGCGCAGGGCGACCTGTTCCGCGCCCTGATCCGCGCCCGTGAGCAGCAGGCCAGCCTGATCGTGGCGGGCGACACCCCGGCCCATCGCCTGGTCATCCGCGACGATGTCAGCAGCCGATTGGCGCAGGGGCTGACCTTCGAAATCAAGCCGCTGAACGATGCCCACAAGGCCACCACCCTCATGCAGCATGCGCAGAACCGCGGCATGACGGTGGGGCCGGAAATCGTCAATTACCTGTTGCGCCACGGCCGTCGCGACCTGCCCTGGCTGATGGCCGTGCTCGACGCACTGGACGAAGCGTCGCTGTCGCTGTCCCGCCCGGTCACGCTGCCGCTGCTGCGCGACATCCTGAAAGACACCTCGCCTGGCGAGAACCACGACGCAACGCCATGAATCTGACGCTCTTCGATCTCGACAACACGCTGCTGGCCGGCGACTCCGACCACGCCTGGGGGCAATTCCTGTGCGACAAGGGCGTGGTCGATCGTGGCCAGTACGAAGCCACCAACGACCGTTTCTACGCGCAATACAAGGCCGGCACGCTGGACATGAACGCCTTCCTGGCCTTTGTGCTGGCCCCCCTGGCACAACGGTCGCGCGCCGAACTGGACGCGTTGCACGAGGCATTCATGCGCGAATGCATCGCGCCGATGATCCTGCCGCAAGGGCGCGAGCTGGTCGCCCGGCATCTGGCTACCGGCGACCTGGTGGCCATCGTGACGGCCACCAACGCGTTCGTGACCGCCCCGATCGCACGCGCCTTCGGCGTGCATCATCTGATCGCCACCGTACCGGCGCAGGAAAACGGCCGTTTCACCGGCCTCGGCCGTGGCACCCCGGCCTTCCGCGAGGGCAAGATTGCCCGCGTCGAGGGCTGGCTCGAATCGATGGCGCTGTCGTGGAATTGCTTCGACGTGACCAGTTTCTACAGCGATTCGCTCAACGACCTGCCGCTGCTGCAACGCGTCACGCGGCCCGTCGCGGTGGATCCGGACAGCACCCTGCGCGAACACGCGGCCGCCGCCGGCTGGCCGATTTTGACGCTGCGCGGCGCGGCCGGCCTGGCCTGAACCCGGTCGACCGGCACGCACGGGCGCATAGAGCTATACTCATGCCGGTTTTATTTCAACCCAGCCGCGCCCCACGCCCATTCAACGCATGATCAGAAAATTGCTGCGTCGCGTATTCAAACGCGCCGCGCCCACAACAACGCTCGAAGCAGCGGTCATCCCGGCGACATTGCACGGCATTCGTAAAGACGACCTGGCGCCCGCCGCGCGCAAGGTGTGCTACGTGTTGCAGGAGGCTGGCCACAAGGCCTATGTGGTGGGCGGGGCGGTGCGCGACCTCATCGCCGGGGCCACGCCCAAGGACTTCGACGTCGCCACCGACGCCACGCCGGAACAAGTGCGCGCGCTGTTCCGCCGCTCGCGCATCATCGGCCGCCGCTTCCGCATCGTGCACGTCATGAGCGGGCAGGAAACCATCGAGGTATCCACCTTCCGCGCCATGAACTCGGAAGAAAGCTCCACCGACGAGCATGGCCGCATCCTCCAGGACAACGTCTGGGGCACCATGGCGGAAGACGCCACGCGGCGCGACTTCACCGTCAACGCGCTGTACTACGACCCCAGCACGCAGAACGTGCTCGACTACCACCACGGCGTGGCCGACCTGCAGCAGAAGACGCTGCGCATGATCGGCGAGCCGCATCAGCGCTACCGTGAAGACCCCGTGCGCATGCTGCGCGCGGTGCGCCTGGCCGCCAAGCTCGGCCTGATCATCGATCCGGAGGCCCGCCGCCCCATCCGCGAGATGGCCAGCCTGCTCGAAAACGTGCCGCCGGCCCGCCTTTTCGACGAAACGCTCAAGCTGCTCACCAGCGGCCATGCGGTGCCCTGTCTGCAGCGTCTGCGTGAAGAAGGCCTGCACACCGGCCTGCTGCCCATGCTCGACGTGATCCTCGACCAGCCGACCGGCGAACGCTTCGTGTGGCTGTCGCTGGAAAACACCGATAACCGGGTCCGCACCGGTAAGCCGGTGACGCCCGGTTTTCTGTTCGCCACCCTGCTGTGGCACCAGGTGCTGGCCAACTGGAACGAACGGCGCGCCCGCAAGGAACCCTCGCAGCAGGCGCTGTTCGCGGCCATGGCGGAAGTGCTCGACACGCAGGCCGAAAAGCTCGCCATCACGCGCCGCATTTCCGCTGACATCACCGAAATCTGGGCCTTGCAGCCACGCTTCGAAAAGCGCGCCGGCAAGGCGCCCTACCGGCTGCTGGAACAACCGCGCTACCGCGCCGGCTACGACTTCCTGCGCCTGCGCGCTCTCAGTGGCGAAATCCCGATGGAGCTGCCCGACTGGTGGGACGCCTTTGCCGACGCGGGTGGCAACAGCCGCGAAGAGATGCTGCAGGCGCAACCCCGCGAAGCGGCCGCCAAGAAGCGTCGCCGCCGGCCACGCAAGAAGACCACGGAAGAAGGCGGCCCGGCCGCCGAGGTGGCCGCTGACTAGCCGGCCGGCGGGCATGGATCCGCATGCATCATCCCCTTCGCGCAGCGTCGAGGGTATAAAGCGACAGGGGGTCGTTTGACATGATTTTCACGATGTACAGCGCCTGGATCGGCATCGGCGCCAACCTGGGCGACACGGTGACCACCGTGCGCAACGCCATCCACGTCCTCGGCGAACAACCGCACTGCCGTGTGATGGCCCGCTCATCGCTCTATCGCAGCGCACCGGTAGGCACCGGCGAAGCACAACCCGATTACGTGAACGCCGTCGTGCAGCTCGATACGGCCCTGGGTCCGACGCTGCTGCTGGAGACCCTGCTGGCGGTCGAGAAACGCTTCGGCCGTGTGCGCAACGCGCCCAACGCGCCGCGCACGCTGGATCTCGACCTGCTGCTCTACGCCGACCGCCAGATCGATCATCCGGGCCTGGTCGTCCCGCATCCGCGCATGCATGAGCGCGCCTTCGTGCTGGCGCCGATCGCCCAGATCGCACCCGACATGGTCATCCCCGGTCACGGACCGGTGCGCGAATTGCTCGCCGCAGTCGCCGACCAACGCATCGAACGCATCGCCGACGCCGAGTGAGCGCCATGTTCGCCAACGTGCCGGTGTGGCTGCAGACCACTTTCCTGCTGGTGTGCTCGAACGTTTTCATGACTTTTGCATGGTACGGGCACCTCAAGAACCTGCAGAGCCGTCCATGGATCGTCGCCGCCCTGGTGAGCTGGGGCATCGCGCTGTTCGAATACCTGTTGCAGGTGCCCGCCAACCGCATTGGCGCCAGCCACTTCAGCCTGCCGCAACTGAAGATCCTGCAGGAAGTCATCACCCTGTCGGTGTTCGTGCCGTTCTCGTTGTTCTACATGCAGCAACCGCTCAAGCTTGACTACCTGTGGGCCACGCTCTGTATGCTTGGCGCGGTCTACTTCATCTTCCGGAGCTGATCGCCCCATGCTCGACAAGGCGCGTTACATCGTCGTCGAAGGCCCCATCGGGGCCGGCAAGACCAGTCTGGCCCGTCGCCTGGCCCAGCGCCTGTCGGCGCACACCATGCTTGAGGCGCCCGAGGACAACCCGTTCCTGGAACGCTTCTACCAGAACCGCGAACGCTGGGCCCTGGCCACGCAGTTGTCGTTCCTCTTTCAGCGCGACACGCTGTTGCGCGACATGGGCGCCCCTGCCGATGAGCACCACGTGGTGAGCGATTTCCTGTTGGCCAAAGATCCGCTGTTCGCCAACCTCAACCTGAACGAGGACGAAGAGCGTCTCTACCAAGAGGTCTTCGCCCGCGTCTCGCCGCCCTCGCCCACGCCCGATCTGGTGATTTACCTGCAGGCCCAGCCAGAGGTACTGATCGAACGCGTCCGCAAGCGTGGCCATGATGCCGAACGGCGCATCACCGAGAGCTATCTCGAACGCGTCAGCGAACGCTATGCGAGCTTTTTCCATCAATACGACGCGGCACCACTGTTCATCGTGAACGCCCAGGCGCTCAATCCAGTCGAGCAGGACGACGATTTCGAACTGCTCTTCGAACGCCTGAACGCCATGCGCAGTTACCGCGAATTCTTCGGCTACGCACAGTAGCCCGTCCCCGCGTCAGCCGGCACCACCCTCGCCGGCGGCGCTTGTTAGGAGTCAGCCATGAGCTACCTCGCCGACACCCGGCCCGTCACTCTTTTCGAACTGGCCAAGATGCGGGCCGAAGGCCGCAAGATCGCCATGCTCACGTGCTATGACGCGAGCTTTGCCGCGCTGAGCGAACGCGCAGGCGTCGACGTGCTGCTGATCGGCGATTCGCTCGGCAACGTCGTGCAAGGCCAGACCAGCACGCTGCCGGTGACGCTCGAGCACATGATCTACCACACGCAGTGCGTGGCGCGTGGCGCCAAGCGCGCCTGGATCGTCGCCGACCTGTCCTTCGGCTCGTACCAGGAAGATCCCTCGCAAGCCATGCGCAACGCCGCCGCCCTGATGGCGGCGGGCGCCCACATGGTCAAGCTCGAAGGCGGTGCCTACATGGCCGAAACCGTGCGCTTCCTGGTCGAACGCGGCGTGCCGGTGTGCGCCCACGTCGGCCTGACGCCGCAATCGGTGTTCCAGTTGGGTGGCTATCGCGTGCAGGGCAAGACCGAGGAATCGGCGGCGCGCATGCTGCACGACGTCAAGGCGCTGGAAGACGCGGGCGCGGCCATGGTGGTGCTCGAAATGGTGCCGGCCACTTTGGCAGGCCAGATCACGCGCACCCTTTCGCACATGGCGACCATCGGCATCGGTGGCGGCGCCGAATGCGACGGCCAGGTGCTGGTCCTGCATGACATGCTGGGCATCTACCCAGGCAAGACGGCGCGCTTCGTACGCAACTTCATGGACGGCGCCAGCAGCATCGAAGAAGCCATTGGCCGTTACGTGGCGGCGGTGCGCGACGGCAGCTTCCCGGCGCCCGAGCACACCTATTGAACGAGGGCGGTGGCATGCGTATCGATCGGCTGGATCACCTCGTATTGACGGTGGCCGACATCGATGCCACCTGCCGTTTCTATGCCGACGTCCTGGGCATGCGGATCGTGACCTTCGGGTCCGGCCGCAAAGCCCTGGCCTTTGGCCAGCAGAAGATCAACCTGCACCAGGCGGGGCATGAATTCACACCGAAAGCGGCCCATCCGACGCCGGGTTCGGCCGATCTATGCCTGATCGCCGCCACGCCGCTCGCCGACGTCGTCTCCCACCTGCACGAGTGCGGCATCACCATCGAAGAAGGCCCGCTGCCACGCACCGGCGCCACCGGACCGATCACGTCGATCTATGTGCGCGACCCGGATGGCAATCTGATCGAACTCTCCCATTACGACTGAGGCGCGCCGCGATTACGCCCTGACGATATGGTCAAAGCGCACGTCGGCACCGAGTACGCCGATCGGCTGGCCGGCGGCGTCGCGCAACGGTAGCGAGATGGTGAAACAGAAATCGTCGGTAGCCGCCGAGCGATAGATGCCGGACACGTAAACCCGGCCGCTGCGGATCGGCTGGCGGTACCACTCGCGGGTACTCCAATCGTGCCCGACGGCGGCTGCGTCCACGCTGTCGCGTGCAACATTGGCACACATCTGGCGCCCTTGCGGATCCGTGACGTAGGCCAGCTCCAGCGCCGGCAACGCGCGGCACAAGGCAGCCAAGTGCGCTTCGATCTGATCGCGGCGCAGGTCGCTCAACTGCCACTGAGCGGCCGCCTGCTCCACCTGAAGACGCGTGACACGATGCCCTTCGAAGCGGAATTCGCCAACTTCCGTCAGGAGTTCTTCGGTCTGCGTGCGAATCTGTGCCGCGCAGGCCGACAGCCGATGCGCATCATCGAGTTGATCCTGGGTGCTGCGCGCCACGGTATCGATGCGGCCGGCCACATCGCCGACACGCTCGCTCTGCGCCGCGCTGGCCTCGGCAATGGCACGCACGTGGCCGATTAGCGTATCGATGTCGCTGGCGGCGGCGCGCAGGCGTGCATTGGCGGTGGCGGACGCATCCATACCGTCGTGGACTTCGTCTTCGACGTGCGTCATGGCGGTGGCGGTGTCCTGCGTCTGCTGACGAATCGCCACCAATACCTGTTCAACGTGCTGGGTGGCTTCACTGGTCTGATCGGCCAGGGTTCGTACCTCATCGGCCACCACCGCAAAGCCGCGTCCCTGCTCACCGGCTCGCGCCGCCTCGATGGCGGCATTGAGCGACAGGATGCGGGTGCGGTCGGCGATGGCCTTGATGAGCTGCACGGTTTCACCGATGGTGGCGCAACTGGTCTGCAAGACCGCCAATTGCTGGGCCAGCGTACCGGCGCCCTGCCCAATCTGCCGGATCTGTGTCTCGGCGCGCTGGCTGGCCTCTTCGGCATCGCGCGTCGCCTGGCGGACCTGCTCGGTGAACGCCCCGGCCTCGGCGCTGCTCGACGCAATGGCCGCGACGG
Organism: Rhodocyclaceae bacterium; assembly: GCA_047605765.1. Lineage (GTDB taxonomy): Bacteria > Pseudomonadota > Gammaproteobacteria > Burkholderiales > Rhodocyclaceae > JBGVSA01. Next base: position 22,197 of record JASGFB010000007.1, on the reverse strand, counting down.
TGTCGGCCATGTCGCGACTGGCGCTGGCGATCGATTCGGCATTCTCACGCTGCTGACGGGCACGCTTTTCGAGTTCCCCGGCCACACCAGACAGATGAGGCGCCACTTCCGACAAGGCCACCGAAGTAGCGGCGATCTTGACGATGGTGGAATGGAACTGGCCCAGCAACTGGTTGATAAGCGTTACCACACTGCGCAACTTGCCCGCACCGGCTTCGGCGAGGGATTGGGTCAGATCGACGCCGCTGCGCGTGGCTTCGGCGAGCGGGGTGAACAGGTGGTTGAGGCGGGACAGGCGAATGAACATGGGACGCTCTCGTTTGTCGTTTTTGGCAAATAATGCAAATTCCGTGCGCACAGGAATCCCTGCGTGCGACGGATGCCATCCCCCTGTGCCAGGCGCCCCTGGACGCGTCCCTCACGCAGGCAATGATCGCCAAAACCCGGAGATGCTCCGCAACGGTGCCGCCACGCCCGCTTTCAGTGCGGCACCCAAAAAAGAAAGCCCCGCTGGGCGGGGCTTTCGGATTGGGTAACCTGGCGTGGATCAGCGTTCGACGAAGGCGCGCTCGATCACGTAGTCACCCTGCTCGCCCACCCCCGGAGAGATGGTGAAGCCGCGCGCGTCCAGCAGGTCGGCGGTGTCCTTGTTCATGCTCGGGCTGCCGCAGATCATGGCGCGATCGGTTTCCGGGTTGAGAGGCGGCAGACCGAGGTCGGCGCACAGCTTGCCCGATTCGATCAGATCGGTCAGGCGACCCTGGTTGCGGAACGGCTCGCGCGTGACCGAGGGGTAGTAGAGCAGCTTGTCGCCGATCATCTCGCCCAGGAATTCGTCCTCACGCAGCTCAGCGTTGATGTAGTCGTGATATGCCAGTTCCGACACGTAGCGCACGCCATGGAACAGGATGACCTTGTCGAAGCGTTCGTAGGCTTCCGGATCTTTGATGAGGCTCATGAACGGCGCCAGACCGGTGCCCGTACCGAACAGGAACAGGTGCTTGCCGGGCTTGAGGTCGTCCAGCACCAGCGTGCCCGTGGGCTTCTTGCTGATGAGGATCTGGTCGCCTTCCTTCAGGTGCTGCAGACGCGAGGTGAGCGGACCGTTCGGCACCTTGATGCTGAAAAACTCGAGGTGTTCCTCGTAGTTGGCGCTGGCGATACTGTAGGCGCGCACCAGCGGCTTGCCTTCGACTTCCAGGCCGATCATCACGAAGTGGCCATTGCGAAAACGCAGGCCCGCATCGCGCGTCGTCTTGAAGCTGAACAGCGTGTCGTTCCAGTGATGAACGCTCAGGACGCGTTCGGTACCAAAAGTTGCCATGAATCCGCTCGTAAAAAAAGTTGTCTGCGATGCAGCAATTTTAACGGCATGGTGGCTATAACGCGTGGATTTATATATAACAATTGGTAATCAGGATTTAACTGGCCTATCGCAGCCCTCTATGTTTGGCTTATCTCAAAGATAGGTACAATTCCTTCGATAAACTAAGACTATTGATACACAGCAAGGGGTAACGGATGAACGACCACACATTGGCCGCAACAGTTTCAGAAGCCGAAGTCGTGTCGTCTTCGTCGTCCTCCACCCAGGAAGAACATCGCGCCGGTCCCGTCCCCGCCTACATGCACGAGGTGTATGACTGGGCCTACGTCAATCCGCGCCTGGTCGAACTGCTGGACCGCAACATCGTCGTCAAGACACTGCTGTTCCTGAATGATCGCCGCATGATGCGGGCGTATCTGCAACGCATCAAACCGGGCATGCGTGTCTGGCAAGTAGCGCACGTGTATGGCGACCTGGTGCGCCTGGCTGCCGAACGATGTGGCCCGCAAGGCCATTTCCAGCTCACCGATGTGACGCCGATCCAGGTCGCGCACGGCACGCGCAAGGTGCAGCACATGCCTTGGGCCAGCGTGGTACGCAGCGACGCAGGTACGTTCCGCGTTCCCGGCACGCCCGATCTGGTGTGCAGCTTCTTCCTCTTGCACGAAGTGCCGGACAACTGGAAGCGCGCCATCGTCGACAACATGCTGAGCCAGGTGCCCGAACACGGTGAAGCGCTCTTCGTCGACTACCACCGGCCGGCACGCTGGCAACCGGTGCGCTACATCCTGAAGGTGGTCAATCGCCTGCTGGAGCCGTTCGCGGAAGCCTTGTGGAATCACGAGATCAGCCACTTCGCCAGCGAACCCGAGCGCTTCACCTGGGAAAAACGCACCATCTTCGGCGGCGTCTACCAGATCGTCTCCGTCCGCCACAAGAAGCCGGCGGCCAAGTAAGCCTCCATCTCGCCGGGCGTCCCACGCCCGGCGCTGCGCTTTTCGCACGCGGGGACGACCCCGCCTCTGCTCTACCTACGTGGGACGGCCCACAACGAGGACGAACGCGACCATGAACTGGTTCATTCTCTTCATCGCCGGCCTGCTTGAGATCGTTTGGGCCGTCGGCCTGAAATACACCGAAGGTTTTTCCCGCCTATGGCCCACAGTCGGAACAGTGGCAGCCATGATCGGCAGCGTCATCCTGCTGGGCTTTGCCGTACGCACCCTGCCCCTGGGCACTGCCTATGCGGTATGGACCGCCATCGGCACGGTCGGCACCGTGCTCTTCGGCATGGCGTTCTTCGGCGAACCCGCCACCCTGGCCCGGCTGATATGCATCCTGCTCATCGTCGCCGGCATCCTGGGCCTGAAGCTGCTGAGCCCCCACTGATCGGCAAGACCGTACTGCAGCAAAGAAAAAGCCCGCTGTCGCGGGCTTTTCGGCATGGCATGGCGGTAAGGCTTATCCCGCGTAGGTACGCAGGCGCAAGGACACTTCGCGCAGCGGCTGGACGCCGCTCTGTTCGGCGCGGTGACACCAGTCCTGCAACTGCTTGAGCAACTGTTCGCGCGACGCCGTGGACCGCGCCCACAGCGCGCCGAGCTCCTGCCGCATCTGATGCAGCATCGCCAAACGCGGGGCATGTGCCAGCGCATCGCTCAGTTGCTGGCGGGCATTGGCCGACAACGATTCGACATCGACCTGCAACCAGCGGCGCAGCTTCTTGATGTCGAAACGATCGCCGTGCGCGGCCTTCAGGCGCGACAGTTCTTCACCGTACACGTCGGTCAGCGAACGCAGATAACGCGTCATGACGTCGTAGCGATGGGTGATGATGTTCTGCAGCATGTCGAAATCGACCGTCGCACGGGCTTCGCCGAAGCGCGGCACCGGGATGGTCTTCTTGACCGTCGCCAGCCTGAGCATCTCCAGGCAGCGAATGTACGCCCAGCCGATATCGAACTCGTACCACTTGGCCGACAGCTTGGCCGAGGTGGCAAACGTGTGATGGTTGTTGTGAAGCTCCTCGCCACCAACCAGAATCCCCCACGGCACCAGGTTGGTGGAGGCATCCGCGCAGTCGAAGTTGCGATAGCCCCAGAAATGGCCCAGGCCATTGATGACGCCGGCCGCCCAGAACGGGATCCAGATCATCTGCACGGCCCACATGGTGATGCCGATGGCGCCGAAGAGCGCCACGTCGATGATCAGCATCAGCGAGATACCGATGATGGAATGGCGATAGACATGGCGCTCCAGCCAGTCGTCAGGCGTGCCGTGGCCATACTTGCGCAGCGTTTCTTCGTTCTTGGCTTCGCTGCGGTAGAGCTCGGCGCCCTCCCACAACACCTTGCGCAGGCCGCGCGTCTGCGGGCTGTGCGGATCGTCCTCGGTTTCGCACTTGGCGTGATGCTTGCGATGGATGGCGGCCCATTCCTTGGTCACCATACCGGTGGTCAGCCACAGCCACAGACGGAAAAAATGGCTCGGAACGGGGTGCAGGTCCAGCGAACGGTGCGCTTGGTGACGATGCAGAAAGATCGTGACCGACGCGATCGTCACGTGGGTCAGCGCCAGCGTTGCCAGCACGTAGCCCCACCACGGCAAGTCGAGCAAACCTGAGAACATCGAGAGTCCTTGTATGAGAAACGCGCTTGATACTACTCAAATACATACCAAAAGATAGTATGCGGCGAACCATTTTTGTGTCAGTCGATGGCACTTCACCCAGGTCTGTCTTGACAGCAAGGAGCTTGCCGCGTTAGTTTAAAAACATGTCTGCGACGACGCACTCCGCGTTCTCCCTCGCTCTGCTGCCCTCCCTGACCCTCGGCGCCCTGCTGCTGGGTCTGCTGCTGCTGCGCCCCGCGCGCAGATAAAACCCCACCCCTCGTTCCGGCTGTTTCAACCCCGTCGCCCCACCGGCGCACGGGATGCTTCGCGCAAACCACGTCTGCGCGCAAATTCTGGAAAAACCGACATGTGCTCATCCACCCTGCTGCTTGAACTACGACTGCCCCCCGGGCATCGGGCCACGATGCCGGCTGCGCGCAGTGCGCAGTTGCCCGATGTCCGTGCTCCCCACGCCTTCGTTATCACGCAATCAGTTTTCAGGAGCCGACGACCATGTTGAAGAACCCCGCTGCCAAGTACCGCGCCTTTGCCCCGATCCAACTCGCTGATCGGACCTGGCCCGGCAAGACCATCTCCCAGCCGCCGATCTGGATGAGCACCGATCTGCGCGATGGCAACCAGGCGCTCTTCGAGCCGATGGACAGCGACCGCAAGCTGCGCATGTTCGAGATGCTCTGCGAAATCGGTTTCAAGGAAATCGAAGTCGCCTTCCCCGCCGCCTCGCAGACCGATTTCGACTTCGTCCGCAACCTCATCACCGAAAATCGCATCCCGGACGACGTCACCATCGAAGTCCTCACCCAGGGCCGCGAACACCTGATCCGCCGCACCTTCGACGCCGTCAAGGGCGCGCGCCGCGTGATCATGCATCTGTACGGCGCTACCTCGCCGAGCTTCCGCAAGATTGTTTTCAACACCGACCGCGCCGGCGTGACCCAGATCGCCGTCGAGTCCGCCGAGCTCATCCGCCAATTGGCCGCCGAGCAGCCGGAAACCGAATGGGTGTTCCAGTACAGCCCGGAAACCTTCTCCACCACCGAACTGGATTTCGCGCTGGAGATCTCCGAACGCGTCTTCGACGTCTGGCAGCCGACGCCGCAGAACCGCGTCATCCTCAATCTGCCGGCCACCGTCGAAGCAGCCACGCCGAACGTCTACGCCGACCAGATCGAGTGGATGTGCCGCCACCTGCGCCGCCGCGATTCGATCATCGTCAGCGTGCATCCGCATAATGATCGCGGCACCGCCGTCGCCGCCGCCGAGCTGGCCGTGATGGCCGGCGCCGACCGCGTCGAAGGCTGCCTGTTCGGCAATGGCGAGCGCACCGGCAACGTCGACATCGTGACGCTGGCCCTCAACCTGTACACGCAAGGGGTCGATCCGGGACTGGACTTCTCGCGCATCAACCATGTCGCGCGCACCGCCGAAGAGTGCACGCAACTGCCCATCCACCCGCGCCACCCCTATGTGGGCGATCTGGTCTTCACGGCGTTTTCCGGTTCGCATCAGGACGCCATCAAGAAGGGCTTCGCGGCTCAGGATCCGAATGGCATCTGGGAGGTGCCCTACATGCCGCTCGATCCGGCCGACGTTGGCCGCACCTATGATTCTGTCATTCGCGTCAACAGCCAGTCGGGCAAGGGCGGTATCTCGTACCTGCTTGAGTCGGCCTATGGCCTGGTGATGCCACGCCGCATGCAGGTGGAGTTCTCCGCCGAGGTGCAGACGGTCATGGATGAAACGGGCCGCGAGCAAACGGCGCAGGACATCTGGGCCATCTTCGGGCAGACCTATTTTGAAGCGGACATGCCGGTCACCCTGCTCGGCCACAAGCTGGACGAATCACGCGATCGTCATGCCATCGAGCTGGAGGTAATGATCGACGGCCAGCCGCGCGTGCTGCGGGGCGAAGGCAGCGGTCCGCTCGAGGCCGCCATCAATGCGCTGGGCGTCGACATGTCGATCGACAGCTTCGAAGAACGTTCGATGAGCCAGGGCGCCAAAGCACGTGCGGTGGCGTTCGTTGAAGTATCCAGTCCGTCGGTGGCCGGCTCCGTTTTCGGTGCCGGTGAATCGGCGAGCATCATGGAGGCCTCGCTGCGCGCGCTGGTCTCGGCGGTCAATCGCTGCCACGCACGTGCTGGCATCCAGGTGCCTGTCACGGCGTGATCCGCCTCAGCTACCGCTTGAACAGCAACGGGGCCACAAGCCCCGTTTTTTGTTGGGTGTCGCTGATGCACAGGCCATCGCCAGCGACGGCCGGGCTCTGCAACAATAGCGCCATGGAAGCGCTCCTCGATATCCGCCATTTGTCGACTCATTTCGCCACCTCGGCAGGGGTCGTACGCGCCGTGGACGACGTCAGCCTGAGCGTGATGCCCGGCGAGGTCGTCGGATTGGTGGGGGAATCCGGCTCTGGCAAATCGATGCTCGGACTGTCGATCCTCGGCCTGGTGGACGCACCCGGCCGCATCACGGGTGGCGACATCGTGTTTCGCGGCCGCCCGCTCACCGGGCAGTCGGAATCCACGCTGCGCGCAGTGCGCGGCAAGGATCTCGCCATGGTGTTCCAGGATCCGTCGATGGCCCTCAACCCGGTGCTCAGCATCGAAACACAGATGGTCGAAACGCTGCGCGCCCATGCGCCGCTCAGCCGCAAAGATGCACGAGCACGCGCGGTCAAGGCCCTCGAAAGAGTCGGTATCCCGGACGCCGCCACGCGCATCCGCAGCTACCCGCATGAGTTCTCGGGCGGCATGCGCCAACGCGTGGCCATCGCCATGGCCATTCTCAACCGCCCTGCCCTCATCATCTGCGATGAAGCCACCACGGCGCTGGACGTGACCATCCAGGGGCAGGTCATCCGCCTTTTTCAGACGCTATGCCGTGAGGACGGTACGGCGCTCGTCTGGATCAGCCATGATCTGGCCGCCGTCGCATCGATCGCCGACCGCATCCTGACCATGTATGCCGGCCGCATCGTCGAGTCCGGGCCGGCACAGACGGTACTGGCGGCGGCCCATCATCCGTACACCGCCGGTCTGATCCGCTCGGTGCCCTCGCAGACGCCGCGCGGCGAGCGCCTTTATCAGATCCCCGGCCACACGCCGGACCTGGCGGCACTGCCCGGCGGCTGCCCCTTCCGCACGCGCTGCCCGCGCGCCAGCGAACGCTGCAGCGAACTCCCGCCGTGGCGCGAGGCGGACGCCGGCCATGGCTTTTTGTGCTGGCACCCGGAGCACCTGGCATGAGCGCGCCGCTGCTCGAACTGCGGCATCTGAGCAAAACCTTCCAGCCGCGCCAGGACGCCGTTGCACGGCTGCTGGCGAAGTTGTCGCGCCAACCCGCCCCGCATGCGGTGCATGCGGTCAATGACGTCAGCCTGAGCATCCAGACCGGGCAGGTGCTCGGCATCGTCGGCGAATCCGGTTGCGGCAAGTCGACGCTGGCGCGCATGGCGGCGCAGCTGCTGGCACCGACGTCGGGCACGGTTTTGTATGACGGGCAAGATGTCGCCACCATGGATGGGCCTGCCCGCAGGCGCACGACGCTGGACATCCAGATGGTCTTCCAGAACCCTTACGCTTCGCTCAACCCGCGCAAGCGCGTAGGTGATCTGATCATGGAAGCGCCTCTGGTGCACGGTCTCACCGCCCCACGCGACCGTCACACGCGGCTGGCCGAATTGCTCGGCAAGGTGGGATTGGACATGGCGGCGGCGCGCCGCTATCCGCATCAGTTTTCCGGCGGCCAGCGCCAGCGCATCAGCATCGCGCGCGCACTCGCGGTGCGGCCCAGGCTGCTTATCTGCGATGAAGCCGTGGCGGCGCTGGACGTGTCGATCCAGGCGCAGATTCTCAATCTGCTGCAGGATCTGCGCAGCCAGGAAGGCCTCACTTACCTGTTCATCAGCCACGATCTGGGCGTCGTGCACCACCTGTGCGACGAGGTCGTCATCATGTACCTCGGCCGTGTCGTCGAGCAGGCCCCCACCGAGCGCTTGTTCGCCGAGCCGCGCCATCCCTACACGCAGGCGTTGCTCGACGCGGTGCCGACGCTCGGCACGGGCAAGCGCGAATACCCGGCCCTTTATGGTGAATTGCCTTCACCGCTAGCCCCGCCGAGCGGCTGCCACTTTCATCCTCGCTGCCCGCAGGCGATGCCGCGCTGCAAGACCGAGGTACCGGTGTATCGAGAGGTCGCGCCGGGGCATCGGGCCGCCTGCCATCTCAATGACATGGCGCCGACCGCGTCGTAAAGATAAAGATTGAACGGGCGCCTCGGGACCGAGGCGCCCGATGTGGAATCAGCCGCGATATTCGGCCGACTTGGCATGCGCCTGCAGGCCTTCGCCGTAGGCCAGCGTGGCGGCCACAGCGGACAGTTCGCGCGCACCGCCGACAGACATATGAATGACGCTGCTGCGCTTCTGGAAGTCGTACACCCCCAGCGGTGAGGAAAAGCGCGCACTGCGCATGGTCGGCAGCACGTGATTGGGGCCGGCGCAATAATCGCCGAGAGCCTCGACCGAGTTGTGGCCGACGAAGATCGCACCGGCGTGCTTGATGTGATCGACCCAGGCTTCGGCGTCTTCCAGCGACAGTTCGAGGTGTTCCGGCGCGATGCGATTGGAGATCTCGCAAGCCTCGGCCAGGTCGCGCACCAGAATCAGGGCGCCCCGATTGGCGAGCGAGGCCGCGATGGTCTCGCGGCGCGCCATCTGCGGCAGCAGCCGGGCGATCGAGGCGGCCACGGCATCCAGGAAGACAGCATCGGTGCACAGCAGGATCGACTGTGCGAGTTCGTCGTGCTCGGCCTGGGCGAACAGGTCCATGGCCACCCAATCGGGGTTGCCGGAGCCATCCGAAATCACCAGCACCTCGGACGGGCCCGCCACCATGTCGATGCCGACCGTACCGAACACGCGCCGCTTGGCTTCGGCCACGAAGGCATTACCCGGGCCGACGATCTTGTCCACCTGCGGCACACTGGCCGTACCGTATGCCAATGCCGCCACGGCTTGGGCTCCGCCCACCGTCAGCACGCGATCGACACCGGTCAGGGCGGCGGCGGCAAGCACCAGCGGGTTGCGTTCGCCGCGCGGCGTCGGCGTGACCATGATGAGCTCATCGACACCGGCCACCTTGGCCGGCACCGCGTTCATGATCACCGAACTGGGGTAGCTGGCCTTGCCGCCCGGCACGTACAGGCCAACGCGATCGAGGGGCGTCATCTTCTGCCCCAGACGATTGCCCAGGCCATCGACGAAAGACCAGGATTCCTGGCGCTGTCTTTCGTGATAATCACGCACGCGCTGCACAGCCACACCGAGCGCATCGCGCTGGACCGCCGGCAAGGTATCGAGCGCCGCCTTCAGTTGCGAGGGCGGCAGGCTCAGATCATCCATGCTCTTGGCGTCGAGCTGATCAAAGCGATTGGTGTATTCGACGACGGCCGCATCGCCCTGCGTACGCACGGCGGCGATGATCTCGCCCACTGCCTGGCCAATACGGGCGTCGGTGGCATCTTCGAAGGCCAGCAACGCGGCCAGGTCGGCCGCGAAATTGGCGTCGCTGCTCTGCATGCGGCGAATCATGGCTTGATCGCTCCGGCAAAGGCTTCGATCACCGGCTGGAGCAGTTCGCGCTTGAGCTTGAGCGAGGCCTGGTTGACGATCAGCCGCGAGCTGATCGGCATGATCTCTTCCACTTCGAGCAGGTTGTTGGCGCGCAGGGTGCCGCCCGTCGACACGAGGTCGACGATGGCGTCGGCCAGCCCCACCAGCGGCGCCAGTTCCATCGATCCATACAGCTTGATCAAATCGACGTGCACGCCCTTGGAGGCGAAATGCTCGCGCGCCACGCGCGTGTATTTGGTCGCCACCCGAATGCGCGCACCACGCTTGACGGCATCGCCGTAGTCGAAGCCGGCCCGCACCGCGACGCTCATGCGGCACTTGGCGATGCTCAGGTCGAGCGGCTGATACAGGCCCGCGCCGCCGTGCTCGATCAACACGTCCTTGCCGGCGATGCCGATGTCGGCTGCGCCGTATTGCACGTAGGTGGGCGTATCGGTGGCGCGCACGATCACCAGGCGCACATCGGGACGATTGGTGCCGATGATCAGCTTGCGCGACGATTCGGGGTTGTCGGTCGGGACGATACCCGCCGCCGCCAGCAGCGGCAGGGTTTCTTCAAAAATGCGCCCCTTCGAGAGGGCCAGGGTGATACCGGGCAGATCGTTCATTCGCTTCGCTCAGTTGGCGCGGCGCACCGAGGCGCCCAGCGCGGCCAGTTTCTCTTCGAGCTTCTCGTAACCGCGATCGAGGTGATAGATGCGATCGACGACGGTTTCGCCTTCGGCCACCAGGCCGGCGATGACCAGGCTCGCCGACGCGCGCAGGTCGGTCGCCATCACCGTGGCGCCTTGCAGGCGATCCACACCGCGCACCACGGCCATGTTGCCGTCGATCTTGATATCGGCGCCCAGGCGCTGCAGCTCGACCGCATGCATGTAGCGATTCTCGAAGATGGTCTCGCGAATGGTAGCCGTTCCCTGCGCCACGCAGTTGAGCGCCATGAACTGTGCTTGCATATCGGTCGGGAAAGCCGGGTACGGCGAGGTGCGCAGACTGACGGCGTTGAGGCGCTGCGGCGCCTTGAGGACGATGGCGTCGCGCTCAGAGGTCACATCGCACCCTGCATCCATGAGCTTGTCGATGACGGCGTCCAGATAACTGGTGGACGTGTTGAGCAAACGCACTTCGCCGCCACTGACGGCTGCCGCGCACAGATAGGTGCCGGTTTCGATGCGATCGGGCATGACGCGATGGGTGGCCCCATGCAGGCTGTCCACGCCGCGGATGCGGATGACGTCGGTGCCGGCGCCCGAAATCTGCGCGCCCATGGCCACCAGGCAATTGGCCAGATCGACGACTTCCGGCTCGCGCGCGGCGTTTTCGATCACGGTTTCACCATCGGCCAGGCAGGCGGCCATCATGAGGTTCTCGGTGCCGGTCACCGTCACCATGTCGGTGAACAGCCGGGCACCCTTGAGGCGCGGCGACGAAGCATGCACGTAGCCGTGATCGACGCGGACATCGGCCCCCATGGCCTGCAGGCCCTTGATGTGCTGATCGACCGGACGGGCGCCGATGGCGCAGCCGCCCGGCAGGCTCACCTGTGCCTGACCACAGCGGGCCACCAGCGGGCCGAGCACCAGAATGGCGGCGCGCATGGTCTTGACCAGTTCGTACGAAGCGACCGGATTGCTCAGTTCGCCGGCGTCGAGCGTCACGCTGTCGGCTTCGCGATGAACCTTGACACCCATGTCCGCCAGCAGCTTGAGCAGCGTACGAATGTCATTCAGTTGCGGAACGTTGGTGAAGTGGACCGGCTCTCGGCTGAGCAGCGCGGCACACAGAATGGGAAGAGCGGCGTTCTTGGCGCCGGAGATGGCAATTTCGCCCGACAGGCGCTTGCCACCTTGAATGACCAGTTTATCCATGACTTTCTCTCCGGCGCGAACCCTCGCGCCCGAATCGTATGCGAGCCGCGAGCGCGGCCCGGTGAAATGCGGTATTTACTCCAGCTCTTGCTGGAATTGTTGCCATTGCTGCGGCGTATAGGTCTGCAGTTGCAGCGCGTGGATCTCGTTACCCATCAACGCGCCCAGCGTTGCGTACACGGCCTGGTGCTGGCGCACGCGCACCTTGCCCTCGAACGTCGGGCTGACGACGATGCCGGTGAAGTGGACGCCGTCGTCCCCTTCGATGATGACGCGTTCGCACGGCAAGCCTTGCTCGATCAGACGCTGGATTTCGGACGCTTGGAACATAAGATGGCGCCTGTGGCGCTACCCCCTCAATTTATAGCCACGGCGCAGCATGGCCAGACACAGGATCGCCAGCAAGGCGGCGGCCGTGGCCACGATGGTAAGGCTCAGCCACGGCGAGACATCCGCCACGCCGAAAAACCCGAACCGAAAGCCGTCAATCATGAAGAAAAACGGGTTCAGATGCGAGAGTTTCTGCCAAAACTCTGGTAACGAGTGGATCGAGTAGAAAACACCCGACAACATCGTCAGCGGCATGATCAGGAAGTTCTGGAACGCCGCCAGCTGGTCGAATTTGTCGGCCCAGATCCCCGCGATGACGCCCAGGGTACCCAGGATGACCCCGCCCAGCAGGACGAAACCCAGCACCCACAGTGGATGCGCCACGGGCGTGGTGGCAAACGGCAAAGACGCCAGCCACACGCCGGCGCCCACCACGACGCCGCGGACCACCGAGGCGATGATGTAGGCAAAGAAGAATTCGAGGTACGAAATCGGCGGCAGCAGCACGAACACGATGTTGCCGGTGATCTTGCTTTGAATCAGTGATGACGAACTGTTGGCGAACGCGTTCTGCAGCACCGACATCATGACCAGGCCGGGGATCAGGAAACTCGTGTAATTGACGCCTTCGTACACCTGCACGCGGTCGGACAAGGCGTGCGAGAAGATCATCAAGTACAGCAGGGCCGTCAGGACGGGTGCCGCCACCGTCTGGAAACCGACTTTCCAGAAGCGCAGCATCTCTTTGTAGAGCAGGGTCGGAAACGCGCCCATGTCAGCTCCGATGCATCATGTCGACGAAAGCCTGCTCGAGGTCGGGCTTGGAAATATCGACGTCGCCCAAGGTAAAACCCGCTTCACGCAAGGCGCGCAGCGCGCCTTCGATTTCATCGAAACGCTCGAAGCCGAAACTCATGCGCGGCCCGTCCTGGCGCACCAGGCGCGCGGCCAGCGATGGCGGCAGGCTCGCCGTGCCGAGCAATTGCACGCGCAACAGATGCCCACTGACCCGGCCGAGGATATTGGCGGTGGTGTCCAGCGCCACGATGTGCCCCGCCTTGAGCATGGCGATGCGGTTGCACAGCGTTTCGGCTTCTTCCAGGTAATGCGTGGTAAGCACGATGGTGTGGCCGTCGGCGTTGAGCTTGCGGATGAAATGCCACAGACCCTGGCGCAATTCGACGTCCACACCGGCGGTGGGCTCGTCCAGCACGATGACCGGGGGACGGTGCACCAGCGCCTGCGCCACCAGCACGCGGCGCTTCATCCCGCCGGACAAGGCGCGCATGTTGGCGCTAGCCTTGTTGGTCAGGTCAAGGTTGGCGAGTAGCTCGTCGATCCAGTCGTCGTTGCGGCGCAGGCCGAAATAGCCCGACTGGATGCGCAGCATCTCACGCACCGTGAAGAACGGATCGAAGACGAGTTCCTGCGGCACGATGCCGAGCATGCGGCGCGCCTGCCGATAGTCGCCGACCACGTCGTGCCCCATCACCGAAATGTGCCCGGCACTCAGGCGCGTCAGCCCGGCCAGCGCGGAGATCAGCGTGGTCTTGCCAGCGCCGTTGGGACCGAGGAGCCCGAAGAATTCGCCGGGCGCGATGTCCAGATCCACGCCACCGAGGGCCGCCAGCTCACCATAGTGTTTGATGGCACCCCGCACCCGGATGGCAGAGCCATCGACAGAAGCACTACTAGGCATGGAGATCGGCGGTGGGGAACAGCATGTCGCTGACATCGTAAAGCGATGCCAGGCTGTTGAAGGTGGCAGGTGTATTGGCGAGCCGGAATTGATGGCCCGCCGCGCGCGCGGTGCGCATGAAGGCCAGCACAACGGCCAGCGCCGACGAATCGACCGTCGCCACGCCTGACAGGTCGAGCACCCGATCGGCTGCTGCGACCAGGGGCTCGCCGTGTTGCAGCAGGGCTGCGGCCGTGTCGACCGTCATGGGGCCCTCAATGAACAGGGCCCCGTCTCGTTCCAGGATCATGGGTCGTCTTACTTGGTTTGCTTGGCTGCCAGTTGTTCGTTCTTGGTACGCAGCGACTTGATCAGGCCATCGATACCGCTCGCCTTGATCTCTTGCGAGAAGGTGTCGCGGTAGTTGGTCACCAGGCTCACGTCGGCGATGACGACGTCGAAGACCTTCCAGCTGTCACCCGCCTTAGCCAGGTCATAGTCGATGCCGATCGGCTTGGCGCCGGGCTGGCGCACTTCGGTGCGCACTGTCACTTCGGTATCGGAGGCCTGGGCGCGCAAAGGCTTGAAGTCGATCGTCTGATTCTTGTATTGGGTCAGCGCGTTGGCGTAGCTGCGCACCAGCAGCGTTTGGAATTCACGTGTCAGGGCGGTCTTCTGCTCAGCCGACGCGTTGCGCCACTCGCGGCCGGTGGCGAGCGCCGTCATGCGGCTGAAATCGAAATTCGGCAGCACTTTGGCCTGCACCAGATCGATCAGGCGCTGTGCGTCACCGGACTGGATCGCCTTGTCGTTCTTGATGATGTCGAGCACTTCGTTGCTGACGCGTTTGACCATCGCATCCGGTGCCTCTTGAGCAAAGACCGGGGCAGCGATGAAACACAGCGTCAGCAGGCCATGGCGAATGAATCGGGATAGCATGGGGATTCCTTTCAAGAATTATTCGGTTCCGGCGGACGCCGCGTCGGTGACCGAGCGATCGAGCTCGACCAGCACCAGCCGCTCATGGGCGATGAAGCCGTCAGTGGCGGCCTGCAGGATCGCCGGCGTCGCCATGGCATCGTCGTCTTCACGCACGCGCCTGCCATCGCGGATCAGGCTGGCACGCCGGCGCAGATAGAAATCGCGCACGAACGAGTACTCGTCGAGCGCAGCCTGCGACAGCGTGGTTTCGCCGCCAAGCAGATCGGCGCGGGTACTGACCACCCCCAACCCACGGACGATGTTGCGCGTCGGGATATCCGGGATGTAACCAGGCAGCGCGGCGTATATGTCCGGAATCAGACCGACGGTGTCGCGCGTAGTTCTCGGCCCGAAAAAGGGCAGCACAAGATAGGGGCCGTCCCGCACGCCCCAAACGCCCATGGTCTGGCCGAAATCCTCGTCATGCTTGTCCAGCCCCATGTCGGAGGCCACGTCGAAGAACCCGAGGATACCGATGGTCGAATTGACCAGCACGCGGCCGACATCGCTGGCGGCATCGGCCGGCTTGCCCTGCAGCAGGTTGTTGATGCCGATCCAGATGTCGCCCAGGTTGCCGAAGAAGTTCGACACGTTCACGCGCGCCGGCCGTGGCGTGACCGCCACATAGCCTTCGGCGATGGGTTTGGTGACCCATTTATCCAGCGTGCTGTTGAAGGCATACACGTCGCGGTTGAAGGGTTCTATCGGGTCCTTCGGATTGCTGCCGGTCGCGCAGCCCGCCAGTGCCAGCACACCAGCCAGGAGCAAGAGAGATCCAAGACGTCGCATGTGGGTGCGTCCCTGCATCATTTGTTGTCGGCCGAGCCCTCTTCAGCCTTGCTGAACATGAACTGGCTGATGAGCTTTTCGAGTACCACTGCCGATTGGGTTTTTTTGATGGTGTCGCCCGCCTTGAGGTTTTCCGGATCACCGCCCGGATCGAACCCGACATACTGTTCGCCCAGCAGGCCGGACGTGTTGATGGTGGCGAACGTATCACGCGGGAAGGTGTAACGGCCATCGATCTTCATGGTGACCGAGGCCTGATAGGTTTCCTTGTTGAGGCCGACGGATTCCACCCGGCCCACGACCACGCCGGCGCTGCGCACCGGTGCACGCACCTTGAGGCCGCCGATATTGTCGAAGTTCGCCTTCAGCTCATACGGCTGATAGATCTGCGAACCATTGAGGTTGCCGACGCGGAAGGCCAGGAACAGCAGGGCAGCCAAGCCGAGCATGACGAAAATACCGACCCACAGGTCGATGACGGAACGATTCATTGTGTCAGCCTCGAAGCATGAATGAGGTGAGGATAAAGTCGAGTGCCAGCACGGCCAGCGATGAGATCACCACCGTGCGCGTGGTCGCGCCGGATACACCGGCCGCCGTCGGCTGGGCGTCATAGCCCTCGAAGACGGCGATCAGCGTCACGGCCACGCCGAAGACGAAACTCTTGATGACGCCATTGACCACATCGTGGCGGAAATCCACCGAGGCCTGCATCTGTGACCAGAACGTGCCGGCATCGGAGCCGATCACGACGACGCCCACCAGGTAACCGCCCAGCACCCCGGTGGCCGAAAACAGCGCGGCCAGCAAGGGCATGGAAATGACGCCCCCCCAGAAGCGCGGAGCCACCACGCGGGCAACGGGGTTCACGGCCATCATTTCCATGGCGGCCAGTTGTTCGGTCGCCTTCATCAAGCCGATCTCGGCGGTAATGGCCGACCCAGCGCGACTCGCAAAGAGCAGGCCCGCCACCACCGGCCCGAGTTCGCGCAACAGGGACAGCGCAACAAAGGCCCCCAAGGCGTCGGCGGCGCCGAAGCGCTGCAAATTGTCGTAGCCCTGCAAGCCCAGCACCATACCAACGAACAGCCCGGATACCAGGATGATGATCAGCGAAAGCACGCCCGAAAAGTACACCTCACGGATGGTCAGGCGCGGCCGGCGCAAACAGGTGCCGGAATACAACAGGATCTGGCCGAAGAAGCGCGCGCAATAACCGATGCGCCACACGGCATTGACCACGCGCGAGCCGATGGCGCGGAAAAACAACGCCAGCGCGTTAAGCATGGTGATCCCCCAGCAGCGACTCGGCGTAGGGCTTGGCCGGGTAATGGAACGGCACCGGTCCATCGGCCTCGGCCCACACGAATTGATGAACCCACGGATCCTTGGAAGCACGGATCTCGTCCGGCGTGCCTTCCGCCACCACCCGGCCTTCCGACAAGAAGTAGATGTAATCGACCATCTGCAGGGATTCCTGCACATCGTGCGTTACCACGATGGAACTCGCACCGAGGGCATCATTGAGACGACGGATGAGCTGACCGATGACGCCGAGCGAGATCGGGTCCAGCCCCGTGAAGGGCTCGTCGTACATGATCAATTGCGGGTCGAGCGCCACCGTCCGCGCCAGCGCCACCCGGCGCGCCATGCCGCCGGACAGCTCGGAAGGCTTGAGACGGGCGGCACCGCGCAGGCCAACCGCATGCAGCTTGAGCATGACGAGATCGTGGATGAGCGATTCGGGCAGATCGGTGTGTTCGCGCATCGGAAATGCGACGTTGTCGAACACGGTGGCATCGGTGAACAACGCGCCGAACTGGAACAGCATGCCCATGCGGCGACGCAGGGCGTACAACTCGCGGCGTCCCAGTGCGGGCACCTGGCTGTCACACACACGGACTTCACCCCGGCGCGGCTTGATCTGGCCACCGATGATGCGCAGCAAGGTCGTCTTGCCGCATCCGGAGCCCCCCATGATCGCGACGACCTTGCCGCGGGGGATCGTCAGATTGATGCCGCGAAGTACGCTACGCGTCCCGTACGAGAATTGCACATCGCGCAATTGCACCAGAGGAGACGCTCCGCACTCGGGCGAAGATTGTAGGGTATTCAAAAGGATCGGCTTCTTCGATAGCAATTCATGATTTTAGCACGGCTCGTTCCCAAGCCTTGCCAGGCGGCGTTATCGCAGATCGGGCGCATAGTGCAAATGAATAAGCAAATGTCTCTGTGCGCGCGCTTCATTTACCCTTATCGTACGCCCATCGGCGTGACGTTCCCGCACCATGTACCTGGACCATTTCGGCCTGGCCGAACATCCTTTCCGCATCACTCCGCACACAGCCTATTTTTTCGGGGGCGGTCAGCGCGGAGCCGTTCTGCAGGCGATCCTGTTTGCCGCCGAACACGATGAAGGCATCGTCTGCGTCACCGGCGAAGTCGGCGTTGGCAAGACCATGCTGTGCAGAATGGCCATCGAGCGACTGAGCGCATCGGTCAAGACCATCTATTTTGCCAACCCGAGCCTGTCGCCGGATGCATTGCAGCAGGTCATCGCGCATGAATTGGGTGTGGCGTCGTCCGATGCGGCGATGCGCTTGAGGCATATCGAAGACGCGCTCATCGAGCGCTATGCGCGCCATGAACGCGTGGTGCTCATCGTCGATGAAGCGCATGCCATGCCGGCGCCTTCGCTGGAACAATTGCGCCTGCTGTCGAATCTCGAATCGGATGCGCACAAGCTGATCCAGATCGTACTGTTCGGGCAGGACGAACTATTGGATACGCTGGCCGCCCGCCCCCTGCGTTCGTTGCGCGAACGCATCACCCATCGTTTCACGCTGGCGCCCTTGAGCCGTGCCGAAATCAGCGACTATCTGCGCTGGCGTCTGACCGCCGCAGGCTACAAAGGGCCGGATCTTTTCACTGGCGCGTCACTGCGCCGCCTGGCCAAGGCATCGGCCGGTCTGACGCGGCGCATCAATATCCTGGCGGACAAGGCACTCATGGCAGCCTTCGCCGACAACACGCGCACCATCACCACGACGCACGTACGGCGCGCCATTGGCGACGCGGCTTATCCACGAACGGAACCTCGCTGGTGGCGACTGGCTGTCGCCACGGCGCTGGCGATCAGTATCGGATGGGTGGCATGGCGCACGTTGCCTCAGTGGGGTACGCCGGCGCCGACTGCGGAAGTCAGCCAGGCGACACTGCCAGCCAAGGCACGCTAGAGACGACGCACCCGGGGCACGTCGTCGTCACGGGCGCGCTCAGAACAGGACGTCCCGCGATACGCCACGCCGCTTGAGGATGCGGCGCAATTGGGCGAGGGCCTCGAGCTGGATCTGGCGCACGCGCTCCCGCGTCAGGCCGAGCTGCGCGGCAAGGTCTTCGAGTGTCTGGACCTCGACATCGTCGAGGCCGTAACGATACTGGATCACCAAGCGCTGTTTGTCGGTCAGTTGCCCGATCCACTCCCGAATAAGCATCTCGACTTCATTTGTGTGAATCGAATTTTCGGGGCTCTCGGCCTGATCATCGGCGAGCGATTCGCCAATCGACAGATTGGGATCGATATCGAGCGGGGCATCCAGCGAGGCCGTGTGTTCATTCAGGGCCAGGATGGCGCGCACCTCTTCGACCGGCCGCTGCAGACGTTCGGCAATGGTCTCGATGTTGGTGGTCGCGCCATTGCGCGCTTCGAGTTGACGCTGCGCCCGCAGCACCTGGTTCAGCTCTTTGACCACGTGCACCGGCAGGCGGATCGTGCGCGACTGGTTCATGATGGCGCGCTCGATGTTCTGGCGGATCCACCATGTGGCATAGGTCGAAAAACGGAAGCCGCGCTCGGGATCGAATTTTTCCAGCGCGTGCATCAAGCCGAGATTACCTTCTTCGACCAGATCGAGCAGCGGAATGCCGCGATTGAGGTAATGCTTGGCGATGTTCACGACCAGGCGCAGGTTGCGCTCGATCATCTTCTGCCGCGCTTCGAAATCACCCTTGCGCACGCGTCGCGCAAGGGCGGCTTCTTCTTCGGCGGTGAGCAGGGGATTGACCCCTATCTCGTTGAGATAAATCTGGGTGACATCGTTGAGGAATTCGTTTTCCGGCACGGCTGGCCGTGTATCGGCGAATGCCTCGAGTTCCGGGGGGAGATCCGGTTCTTTATCTTCCGCGTCATCGAGGAAAGCCGGATCGAACATACAAGCCCTCAGCGTGTGGGTAAGTACTTCGTAGGATCGACAGGTTTCCCCTGCCGGCGGATCTCGAAATGCAACTTCACGCGATCGGCATCGCTGTCACCCATGGTGGCCACCTTCTGGCCCTTCTGGATCGCCTGCCCTTCCTTCACGAGGACTTCCTTGTTGTGCGCGTAGGCACTCAGGAAAGTATCGTTGTGCTTGATGATGACGAGGTTTCCGTAACCGCGCAAGCCGGAGCCGACATACACCACCCGTCCCGCTTCCGCAGCGACCACAGGCTGACCGGCCGTGCCGCCGATATCAACGCCCTTGTTGGTCGCATCGCTGAAGGCGGCAACGACTTTGCCGTTCGTCGGCCACATCCAATTCAACCCGTCTTCACTGACCGCTGCGGCACCATCGCCCTTAGGGGCAGTGCTGACAGGCTCACTGGCGGTGGGTGCCGGTATCGGCGTCGGCACGGCTGCATGAGGCGGAGCGATCGGCGCAGGAGCGGCCTGCGGCTTGGCGCCATTCTGCACCGCAGCCCATGCTTCGGCCGAATAGGCGACGCGCCCACCACGCGGTTCGGACTTCGTCGACGCATCCCCCTGGACAGGCGCACTCGCGATGGGAGCACTGCCCGATGCGGGCGGCGGCATGCCATCGAGCGGACGCACCTCGATCACAGGGCTCTGCACCACGCCAACGGCAGACCCTTCCGGCGGCTGCACGCGCAACTCTTGCCCGATTTCTATGACACCCGGATTAACGAGGTTATTCCACGTGGCAACGTCACGGTACGACTGGCCATATTCGAGCGCGATGCTGTAGAGCGTCTCACCCTTCTTGACGATGTGGTAGCCAGGTCGCGCAACGGGCGCGGGCAAAGGTGCCACCGGGGCCGTCGCCACACCCCCGGGCGCGCGGCTTTCCACCGGCGCCTTCGGGGCCGAGCTGGCACATGCCGCCACCACGAGTGCCGCAAGAATCCAGCCTGCCGTACGAATCGTATTCACCATATTCACTTTGATGTCTGAACCCATGCTGTATTTCTATTCGGTGCCGGCCAGCAAGGGCACGAAACGCACCGCATCCAGGCGCGACTCGCGCACCGCCCCCTGGGCATTTTTTTCGACCAGCAGAATCACCTGATCGGCATGTCCCAGCGGCATGATCAGTCGCCCCCCCACAGCGAGTTGTTCCAGCAACGCGCGTGGCACCGCGGGAGAGGCGGCGGCCAGGATGATTGAATCGAACGGCGCCACCTCGGCCAGCCCGTGCCCGCCGTCCGCATGCTTGAGCCGAACATTGGGCAGGCGAAGCGGGCGAAGGTTCTCACGCGCTTTGGCAAGCAGCTTGGCAATGCGCTCGACGGCATACACATCGCTCGCCATGTAAGAGAGTACCGCGGCCTGGTAACCGCAGCCGGCGCCGACTTCGAGCGTCTTGCCCAAGGGGCGGCCACCGGCAGCCAGCAACTCGATCATGCGGGCGACCACGAAAGGCTGCGAGATCGTCTGCTGGAAACCCAGCGGCAGCGCAGTGTCTTCGTACGCGCGAGAAGCAAGCGCTTCTTCGACGAAAGCATGCCGTGGCACCTGGCTCATCGCCGCCAGCACCTGCTCGTCGCGGATGCCCTGTTCGCGCAGGCGTTCGATCATGCGGGCGCGCGTGCGCTGCGAAGTCAGGCCGGATCCCTGAATGCGGGAACTCATCGCGTGAGCCACGACGACAGATTGGATAATCGCCCGACGTGAGTCAGGTCGATCTGCAATGGCGTCACGGAGACATAACCGTTGGCCACGGCATGAAAATCGGTCCCCTCGCCGGCGTCCTGTGCAGCACCTGCCGCACCGACCCAATAGATAGTCTCACCCCTGGGATTCTCATCCTTCACCACGGGCTCGGCGCGATGACGGCGCCCCAATCGGGTCGTGGCGATTCCCTTGACGTGATCGAGCGGCACGTCCGGCACATTGACGTTCAACAGCCAGGGTTCATCCAGCGGATTGGCGATGAAGCGCTCCACCAGCGAGCGCGCCCAGAATGCCGCGGTCGCAAAACAGGAAGCATTACGGCCAACCAGCGAGACCGCCATGGAGGGAACGCCGAGCAGGTGCCCTTCGGTGGCGGCTGCGACCGTCCCGGAATAGATCGTGTCGTCCCCCATGTTGGCACCATGATTGATGCCGGAGACCACCATGTCCGGCAAATGGTCGAGCATGCCCGTCACAGCCAGGTGCACGCAATCCGTGGGGGTGCCATTGACATAAAAGAAGCCATTGGGCGCGCGCCGCAATTGCAACGGGCGATCCAGCGTCAAGGAATTGCTGGCGCCGCTGCGGTCACGCTCTGGAGCGACCACCGTCACGTCAGCTACTTTGGCAAGTTCCGCAGCCAGCATTTCGATGCCGGGCGAAAAATACCCATCGTCATTACTGATGAGAATGCGCATTTCGGTCAGGAAGGAAAATCTGCGCACGCCGCTCTTCGGTCACGACCACCGATCAAGCCCCTTGCAAATCAGCAACATAGCCAATCGCTTCACGTCCGCGCGAGGTGGTAATTTTAGCTGAATGGATTGCAGCCACCAAGGACGCAAGTCGTCGCCACGCGGTAGACCAACGGGCTGCGTGTTTTTTTGATCTGCTTGAGAGGAATGGGGCTGCGTGTCGCGAGAGAGCGACGGTGGCAACGGCTGCTTGTGGCAGCCTTGGAGGCTTATGGGAGCCCCGCAAATGACAAAGCCCCGACCAGCG
>JASGFB010000006.1:0-64882 GCA_047605765.1 Rhodocyclaceae bacterium | reverse complement strand
GTGGCTGGCAATCCTTACGGCAGGCCTCCCATGCCGTTTGGTTCTGAGACCACCAGAGCAGGCAATGGTCGACTACGTGGCTTGGTTAAAAAAATTGCCGGGCAAGCCAGTCTTCGTGGCTTACCCGGCAG
Organism: Rhodocyclaceae bacterium; assembly: GCA_047605765.1. GTDB lineage: Bacteria > Pseudomonadota > Gammaproteobacteria > Burkholderiales > Rhodocyclaceae > JBGVSA01. Next base: position 64,751 of record JASGFB010000006.1, on the reverse strand, counting down.
GCTTCGATTTCATGTTCGTTTATTGGTATTTGATCCGCTTCGCTGGTGAGAGCCCGTTCTCGCACTCAGCCCTGGACATGAAGACCTTTGCCATGGCTTTGCTGAAGACGGACTACCGCGAAGCCACCAAGCGAAACATGCCAAGAGAATGGTTCGATCCGCTGCCCCACACCCATATCGCACTCGATGATGCAATCGAGCAAGGGGCTTTGTTTTGCAACATGATAAAAACTCGCTGAGAACAACAGCACTAGAAGTCGTGACGCTGTTCTTCTACCTGTCCGATAGCTATTAGCTCAGCAGCCTTAAATCCGGCAGGGATAATGCAACTGCACACAAAGGATCGAAGATCAAACGAGAAAGGCTCTTGGTTGTCGAGGCGAACCCTCACCCAAAATGGCAAGTCTGCATGATCTTCATCGCTGTGCATCATCACCTTAAAGGTTAGGCCCTTCGCGGCACCGACAAAATAGTGCCCCTCAACGTAGTGGCTGCTTTCTCTTTCCCGAAAGTCAGCCACTCCAACCAAAGCAAAAAACTCCTTCGCAAATGAGTCCAACTTTTGCGTTTTGTCTTTGCTGGCTAATAGCAGGTCAAAGCTCTCAATCATTGCGGTTTCACCAAAATCGCTGGTGTTTGCGGCAAAGCGCCAGGTTTCCAAGCGGCGGGAGTTATTTCACGCCCAAGGATTTCAGTCCACCTTGCGCTCCACTTGGCTAGTTCGGGGTATTTCTTAATCACCTGCTCTGGATGAATGAAGTCCGGTGTTTTCTTAAAGCCATCAACTAGTTTTTGGCTCTGCACGAAAAAGTCAACATCGCTGTCAGGTCCGAAGGGGTTGCCAAAATTTTCGCTCTTTGGATTGTTCGTAATCCCTGTAACAGAGCTTCCCCGCGCACCAACGACAGCATCATCAATGCCGCTATTTCGAAGCGCAGTCTGAAGCTCTTGAGAGGCCTTGATGAACTGAGCTTCGGACTCGAAGCCGAGCGGCACGGTGCGAGTAGAGCCGTTAATTGCGACTCCGCCTACTCTGTTTGCCGCGCTGACAAAGATAGAGGGTGCCTTGCTCAGCCCGAGAGCCGACGCAACTCCAAGGCCGTTATTTTCAAAAGATGCCTCGTAATCCCCCCGCCAAAAGGCCTCACGTCCTGCGGCAAATTGATCTTCAATGAGCTTATACACCCCTCGCGGAGAAACTGCATCCGGGTAAGGCGTTCCGTTCATGCCGAACAAGGAGGCTACCCCATTCATTGTTTTCTCAAACATGTAGGCGGGAGTGTCTGCAGCAGCTTCAACAGAATTCAACAGCCCCTCTCTGAAGGCGGCAACGCGTTTTCCTGCACCAGGGTACGGCTCTGCTTCCGGATTAAACTGATGCACAAGCCAATTCATGCCACTTTCAAACGAGTCTGTCAGCAAAGCATCTCCAGCAGCAAGAGGCTTCATAACGAACCCGTTTAGCAGACCCTTGCCCACATCGGACAGCGTTCCTTGACGAGTCGCGTTATCCGCAGCTGCGTATTGATCCAGTTTCGATAGGTCGTACCTCTGTGGCTCTCCTGTCGCCTTGGAGATAGGCTGGCCTGTTTTTGGATCAACTTCAACGCCCGGTATGTCGTAGTTCCCGCTCGTGGCTGACTGACCAAACTGAATATGGTCGCCAGTGCCATCTTCAACGTACGTTTGGCGCTGTTGTGTTTGTGCCTGGCCCCCTTCCTTGCTGCTCATAGAGCTAGCAATACCGTTGGCAAGAGCGTTCCCGAACGCGTCCACCGCGACCTGGGTAATGTCCGCCCGCCCGCCCTTGAGTGCGGCCGTCGTGAGACCTGCGCCGATGCCTGCGATCGCCCCTCTCGTGAGATTCTCTCCAAAGGTATTGCCGGAAGCTCCGGCTCCAAGCGCCTGCCCCATCGCACCGCCTGCCGCGCTGGCTGCAACCGAAGTCCAACTGAACTTCTTCTGCAGCCCCGTCGCCACAGCAACGCCTTGCGTCGTCGCGTTGATTGCTGCGGCACGCACGGCCGCAGCGCCACTCTGGCTTCCGATTTTCGCGGTGAGAGTAGCCATTCCGGTTTCACCGAGAGCCGCACCGGCACCAGAGGTAACGGCCGCTGATACAGCGGAAATACCGACGCTGGACCATGAGAACTTGTCTTGCACGCCCATCGCCATGCCAACGCCCTGGCTTACGATAGACCCGACAGCCCCGCCAATAAAGGCGGCGCTAACGGCAATGGTGGTCGACATTGCCAGCCCACCGACGGCGCCCACGGCAGCAGCTCCGCCACTCAAAGCCACGCCACCCGCAGACATGATGGCAGCCGCGCTCACCGACCCCACGCTCGCTCCAGCGGCACTCATCATCGCCAATGCGGCCGCCCCGGCAGTGAAGATCGTCGCGACGACGGCCACGATGATCATGATGATCATCGCCGCCCCGCCACACCCGCTGCCGGCCCCGGGTGCTGGCAATTGCGGCGTGGTGTCGCCGACTATCTTGCTGGCGTCATAAGGCTTGAACGTGTTCTGGTTGTTGTGGGCGATTCCCGCCTTGCTAGGCACCTGGACAACCGAGCCCACCTGCAGGTCTCGCGACGCCGCCAGACCATTGGCTTCGGCGATCACGTACCAAAGCTGGCTGTCACCGTAGACCGATCGTGCGATGGACTCCAGCGTGTCACCCTGCTGGACGGTGTAGCTCATGGCATTACTGCCAGACGAGCCCGGATCAATACTCTGATAGGTGAAGTTGAAGTCCGTGACGTCGCTGAACTGCGCGCGCCCCTTTTCGTCAGTACCGGTCATCTGTTGACCGTAACGGCCGAGGACCTGGTCGTTGACGACAAGCTGACGTTGAATCTGGTTGTACTGATTGACGTACAGAACCTTCCCGCTCATGTCATTGATGAACGAGCGATTAAAGGTCTCTTGCCGCTGATCCGAAACGCCCACGAGATTGCTGTTGACGTCGTAGTACTGGGTCGTGGCACCTGAGGTGTGGGTCTTTCCCGAGTCGAACGTCATGCCGCTATAGGTCTGGCGATACCCATCCATCTTGGTATAGGTATTCACCACGTGCGTCTCGGACCCCGACTGACCGTAAACTCGGTAGTCGATCAGGTTCCCGGCCGAGTCATAACTGTTGTAGTTGGTGGTCGACATGACGCTACGGTTTGCGTCGCGCGTTACCTGCTGGGTCACGCGCCCAGCCGCATCATAACGAATGGTCACCCCTTGGGCCCCTGCCCCGCCAGCCCCCTTGTAGAGGGTGCCGGTATAAGCCTTGCTAAACGACTCATCGCGATCAGTCTTGATCAGGCGTGATGCGGTGTCGTAGTACCGGTACTCCAGCACATGGCCCTCGCGAGAGGTCGCGTACAGGCGGCCCATCCGGTCGTACTGGTAATTGTCGGTAACGACGGTGTCTTGCCCCGAGCCATTGGTACCCCACCTGCGATCGGAAGTCTGATTGCCGTTGTAGTCGTACGTGACGACGTGCCCTTGTTTGGAGTTGATATTGCGACTGTCGTTGGGGTCGTAGCTGGCTGCGCCGTCAATAAGAATCTGGCGATTCATCTTGTCGTACGCGAAGTAGCTATCCCCGCCGCTCTGCTGGTCCTTCGAGTTGAGCACGCTCGTCTTGATATGCGTGCGGTTTCCGTTGTCGTCGTAGTCGATAGTCATGCTGACTCGGCCATCGGCGACTGAACGCAACCGGCCCAACGCGTCGTAGGCAAGGTAGTTGTCCTGGTAGGCGATGCCGTTCTGGACCGTGCGCTCACGCAGGTGATTGCCTGCGAGATCGTACTCGTAGTACGTCTGTTGATTCAGAGCGAAGTCGTCTACTTCGATGAGCTGACCAGCCTGGTCATACTTGTAGCGCAGGCTCTGACCGCGACTGCTGGTCGTGGTCGCGAGCTGTCCAGCCAGATCGTATCGATACTGATAGGTTGCGCCGCCGATGTCCGTCCGTGACACCAACTGTCCGTAATGGCTATAGGTGGAAGTCGACACGTTGCCGTTGGCGTCCGACTCCCACACCTTGTGGCCATCGTTGTCGAAGCGGGCCGACGTGGTGATTCCGCCCGGCGAGGACGTCTTGATTACGTTACCGGCACGGTCGTAGTCATACGCAATGACCGAACCGTCCGAGTTGGTCTGCTTCAGCACGCGCCCTGCTGCGTCGTATGACCAGGACGTATTGAGCGAACCGTAGCCGAGACTGCGGGCCGAATCATCGTTGTTGAGCGCATAGCTCGTAATGCCGGCCGTGCTCATCTGCTTGAGCCGATTGTGCGTGTCGTACGAATAGCGGGTGATGCCACCTTCTGCGTCTTGCGAGATCACCTTGTTGCCAAAGAGATCATAGACATAGCTCACGCGGCCGCCATCGGCGTGGTATTCGCTGGTGGCGCGGCCCATTGCGTCGCGAACGGTCGTGTTGACGTTCCCGTTGGCGTCCATGGTGCCGACCTGCGCACCATTCTTGTCGTAGTAGGTGTAGCTCACCGGCCCGCCGTACGCCGCGCCGGTACTGGATGGCTTCCACTCCGCAATCAGGTTGTTGTTGGCGTCGTACGCGTAGTTGGTCTCCCAGTTGCGCATGCGCGCGTCGCTTTGGCGTATGACGTTGCCCCAGCGGTCGTAAGCGCGGTAGATGGACGGCTGCTCGTAGGTCGACTTGCCATTGACAGTGGGCGAAACGCTAACGCCATTGCCCACAACGAGCGTGCCTTTGGCGAACTCGGTAGCGTTGCCACCGTTGGGTCGCATCGTCACCCGATACTCATAGGTGCCAGCGCCCAGTTGATTGGTGTCGAACCGGTAACCTTCGCCGAAGTTGGTGATCGATCGCGGTACCCCCCAATCGTTCGAACCAATCGGCCGTGCGTAGAACTCAACCTTGGCGCTCGGGTCATTCGCTGCGTCGATCTCTACGAAAGACTGCCCCGAGCCGAAGTTGGAGCGATCCAGCATCAGTTGCCAGTTGCCGTTCAGGTCCTTCTTGTAGACCGCTACGTGCAAGATGTTCCTAATACCGCCGTGCGAGCTGTCCCAGTCGCCGACTTGGCCGTAGGTTTCCTTCCAGGTGATCGTGGCACCGTTGTTGGCCTGGCCTGCCGCGAGGACTTCCGTGTGCGTGCGAGTAACCTCGTCGCCCTGCCCGTAGGCACCGCCGTAATGCTGATTGGTGGTGTATTCGAACTGCACTTTGACATCGCCGCCACCCAAGCCGTCGAGTGACGACCAGTTGAAGGTCACCGAGTTCTGACCGTCCCACGGGATGGTGGTCTGGAATCGCGGCATGTCGCCGATGTAGGTGGACGAATTCACATGGGGCGAGGCCAGCACCATCTCGTTGACCGAGACACCGCCTTGCACGCTCTGACGCCCTTGCGTGTCTTGTCGCACCACATTGCCTAGTGCATCGAAGTACTGGTTGGTACGACGGACGTTGCTCAACTGCGACGCAGACTGCGCACCCATGTAGCGCAGATTGAGACTACCGTCGCTGGTGATCTGCGCCGTATTCCGGCCCCGCACGTCGTACAGCATGATCTTGTCGACAGACGGATTTCCGGCGTTGGTCTTGATAAGGTGACCAGCGTTGTCGTACTCGTTGTACTCGAACCAGCCGCCATCGACAGTCCGGCTTTCGACCTCGCCGAATGCGTTGTACTGCGTGCCCTTGACGTACGTGCCGTTGGAATTGACGTCGGCAGTCGGCTGAATGACGCTGGTCTGCTGACCCAGACGGTCGTACACATACTTGGTGTACAGGGTCTGACTGGTGCCGTCGTTGCCGGTTACCACCTGCCATTGTTTGGTGACGCGACCTGCGGCGTCGTAGGCGTAGCGCGTACCGATTTGGCCGCCATAATCATCAGACGTCTGGACGACGTTGCCGCGAGCGTCATAGCGGCTGAGCGTGACATGGTCGAAGGTCGATGTCTGGATCATTCGACCTTTGACAGCGTCAGCCAACTTGAACCCCACATAGTTGTCCGGAGCTTCAGTACGCTGGTAGGCGATTTGCTGGACGACGTTGCCGAAGGCGTCACGACCAAAACCTATGATCGAGTTATCTGCCGCTTTGATGGCAACGATCCGGCGCATGGCATCGTAATAGGTCGACGTCTTGGCGCCCATCGCATCAGTCGTCGACGTGAGGTTCCCCACGGCGTCGTACTCGTACGATGTGGTCAGATCACCAACATGTTCAGACACTGTGGCGTTGTGCACGGTGGTGTAGCCGACGCCCAGCTTCGTCTCGGACGTCTTCTGACCAAGTGCGTCGTATCTCGTCAGAATGGTGCGATCGAGATAGCTGGATGTCGGCATCGCAAAGGTCACTGCGGCGCCATATTCGGAGGTCTGTCCGCTGTACTGGATGCGGACAGGGTCATCCCCTCCTACGTCGTTCGCATATTCGATATGCGTCGTGACTCGTCCGTTCCCGTCGAAATACTCTCGCGTGAGGTAATGAGCCGCATCGACCGTGGCAATGCGATTACCCGACTGGTCGTAAAAATAGAATTCGCTCCCCACAACCGAGGTGCCGCTCTTTTGATCGATTCGCGTCAGTTGCCCGAATGCGTCGTAGGTGCTTTGCGTGATCAGCGATTCGTAGCTGTAGGCATTGCTGCCCTTGTTCGGGTCGTACGTGTAGATCGCCTGCTGCGTGGTCGCCTGGGTATGCCCCATACGGTCGTAGCTCATCCAGAGGATGCGATTCTGCCCCGAGTTCATGCTGCTCGACGCCAGCAGATTGGCAACGTCGGCATTGCGGCCATTTGCCAGAGAACCACCGTATTCAACGTCGCCGAGATAGCTGACGGCCTGCAGACTGGTAGCGTTAGCGTAACGCGTCAGTGTTCTCACATCACCGAACACATCGCGCGAGTAAGCCGTGACATAGCCTTCGGCATCGATATCCGCGATTATTCGGCCAAGCTTGTCGTAGATCTTGTAGCTGAAGTTGCCGCTGACGTCCCGGTTTGCAGTCGCATTGCCGAATGCGTCGTAGTACGTTTTCGAGTACTGCGACTGCCAAGAGGGTGGTGAAGTCGTGTCAGATACCGCATTGTATGTTTCGATACTTTGATAACTGACCCCAATTTGGCGGCCCAACGCATCATACGAATAGTAAGTCGTACGTCCCTCTGGCGAGCCGAGCCCCTCGACCATCACGATGAGGTTGCCCAGGCCATCGTAATTGAAATGCGTGCCCAGCCGGTACATGCCACTCTTTGATTCGTCGATCGCCAAGTGACCATCCGATCCCGTGACAACTCTCGTCACGGCAACTTCGGGATCGCTCTTGTAGGTCAGGCGGCCTACTGTGTCGTACTCGTAGTAGGTCGTTGCCGTACGCGACTTGTCGGTAAAGCTCGTCTTATTACCGATCCCGTCATACGTGAAGGACTCCGTGTTGCTGTGCGAGTCGCTGCTGGAAATGAGTCGCCCAGCGGCGTCGTAAACAAAGGTGTCCCGCTGGTCCAGCGCGTTCGCCACGATCTTGTTGGCGATGTCGTTGACGGTCCCCGCGCCGACGCTCGACAGCGCGATCGCGTACTTGACTGTCTCCGTCACGCGGCCGGCACCGTCATATGAGTAGCGGGTAACATAGCCGCGTGGATCAACGTAGAAGATCAACCTGCCAGCTTCGTCGTAGGCGCTAGCCGTGACACGGTCGACCGTCGAGTTGAGCGACAGCCGCACGGCGGCATTCAGGTCGCTTGCCGAGACCTGCAGGCCATAGCCCTGATTGTTGAGCGGCGTCGCATAGGAGATCTGAGACACTACGTGCCCCACGCCGTCGTAACGGTACTGGGTGACGGCACCTTCCGCGTTCATGGCGAAGGTCTGGCGCCCTGCTCCGTCGTAGGCATAGCGGGTGACCCGGTCGTAGGCGGCTGCACGCAACGAACCGTCGTAGAGCCCAAGCAACCAGGATGTGCTCGGATCGGCGGTGGACGTCCACGTATTGAGGTAGGCGACATCAGCAACGACGTTGCCGGCACGGTCGTACTGCTTGCGCGTCACGCCGCCCAGTGCGTCAACCTTAAAGACCAGGCGCCCGACCGTGTCATACGTCATGCGCGTCACACGATCATTGCCGTCGGTCGTGACATCGGATGCCGTCTGTCCATAGGAGACGGGCCGTGCGTATTCGATGAGCTTCGTGAGATTGCCCATCGGATCATACGTACGTACCTTGACGGCACCCATGCCATCGACCGACGAGATGAGCCTATTGGCGCGGTCGTACGTGAACGTCGTGATGACGTCCAGATTGCTACCCATCCACAGGGCGACGTCTGTCCAATCTGTTGGCAGCGTGCTGTTCATGCCCATGGTTTCGTAGTATGAAACCGTCCGCAGCACGTTGCCTACACCGTCATATTGCGTTTGCTTAACTCCACCTACGCCGTCAATTGTGAAGACTATCCGGTTCAGGGCGTCGTACACGGTGCGAATTATCAGGTCGCGGCTGCCGTCGGCCACAACATTCGGCGCAGTCCCTTCCGTCCAGGCTCCACGCGTGATCGTATTTGCGTAGGCACGACGCCCGGTGACATTGCCGTTACCGTCGTACGTATACGAAACCACGCCACCTACACCGTCGATGGTGTAGGACAAGCGACCGTCGCGATCGTATACCCGGTTGTTGGTGATCGCCGTGGCGCCCGAAACAGCAGGCAATCGACCGACAACATCGTTTTCCGTCACGGTTGTGCCAAGGCCTGCCATACCGATCGGCTGCAAGTACTGGGTCGTGCTGGACAGACGACCGTCGGCGTCGTAAGTCTGGCGAGAGACGTTGCCGTTCGGATCGACCGTGATGATCAGCCGATTGCCGCTGTCGTAGACGTATCGCGTGACCTTGGTATTGGCGTCCGTGCTGGCAATGACGTTGCCATTGGCATCGTAGGTGTAGTTGCGCGTCAGATTCAACGCATTGGCGTCAACGTGCTCTTCCACACGACGACCGAGCACGTCGTAGACGTATTTGGTCACCGCTCCAGCAGGGTTGGTCACTGAAAGAACGTGGCCGGCGGCGTCATAAGTGTAGACAGTCGTCAGATTAAGCCCGGATGGATCAATCGTCTGTGTCAGCGCATGACCGTCAAGGTCGAATCTTGTTGTCGTCACGACACCATTGGCGTCGACCGTCGCGATACGCTGTCCCTTGGCGTCGTACGTGTAGCTCGTCTGAATGTTCAGGCCGCCCGGGTCGACCACTCGGGTCAGTACTCGGTTGGCGTTGTCATACGTGTAGACTGTCTTGGTCTGATTGGCGTCTTTCGTCCAGGTTAGACGTCCGGCAGCGTCGTACTCGCTCGACGACTGGGTTTGGCCCTGTACCGCCGTGGAAACAAGATTGCCATCGACGTCATACTGGTACGACGTCAGGACCCGATTGCCATCGATAACGCTCGAGGTTTGTCCGAACGCGTTGTGGTACGTCGTAACCTGAACCCCCTCGGGAGTCCTGACGGTGACGCTTCGGCCGGCGGTATCGTAGCTGTACGTGGTCGCCTGATTGAGCGCGTCCGTCTGCGTCAGGACGCGGTCGAATGCGTCGTACGAAATCGACCTGATACTGGAGGTGGGGTCGTTGATCGTGACAACGCGGCCAAGGCGGTCGTAGCTGCGCGAGGAGACATTCTGATTGGCGTCGACACTCTCGATGACGCGTCCGAATGCATCGTATTTCTGACTCGCATAAATGCACAGGCCTGCGGCGTCCTTCACGGATGCCAGCAACAGTCCGCGCCGGTCGTATTCGTACGCTGTTTCGAGATAGCTGCCGTTGCCGATTGCCTCCCAGCGCTGCGATTCCTGATTGAAGGCGTTATATGCGTGTACAACAGCATTGCCGCGCGCATCCGTGGCGCTCTCGAGCGAGCCATCCATCGTGTACGAGTAGCGATAGACGCTGTCTGCGGCGGCGTTGGAAATCGAGCTAAGCGCGTTAGCGACATCGGTTGTCAGCAGGCCCCCTACGAGCGCGCCGACGTTCGACAGGCGGCTGCCATGCTGGATCGTCGCCGACAGCTGGCCAATGGCCGTGTATTGGCGCTCTTCGACTTCACCCAATGCGTTGATCGTGGCGACGAGTTGTCCGTCGAGATCGTAGTAGAACAGCGTACGGTTGCCATTGGCGTCAATGCTGCTCGTACGCCGACCGGCATTGTCGTAGGTGTAGGTCACGCCATACTGAGACCAGATGGCATCCAGCTGAGCCTGGTTTTCGTACCCGGTGAGCAGCGCAGCGCCCTTGGCCGAGAGCTCTCCGGTCACCCGGCCCAACGCGTCATATCGCGTACGGACGGCGCGCACGTCGGCCGTATTCACGGCACTGACGGTCGACACTAGACGCCCCATCGAATCGTAGGCGTATTGGGTCAGGATGTTCTCTACGCTGGTCGACGAGGTCAGGCGATTGAAGGCATCGTAGGTCCAGGTCTGGGTTTGAACCTGACCGCTCACGTGATCGGTACGCGAACTCGTCGTCAGGTTGCCATTGGCGTCGTAGACGTTTTCAGTAACGTTACTCTCACCGTCAACCTGACGGACCAACTGCCCGCGAGCGTTGTACGAGGATACCGTGTGGATATCTGCAGCAGCCGTGGCAGGGACCAGCTGCGCCAGCGTCCCCGTAGCACGCAGCCAATCGCTGACAGGCGTTGCGTAGCGGATCGTCTCGGTCTGATTGCCCGCATCGTTGTACAGGTACACGACCAGGCCGCCCTCTTCGTCCAGTGTCCCCGTCAAGCGCCCATCAGCGTCGTAGAAGTTACGACGTACGCGATCATTCACCGAATCTGTAGCCGGATTGGCCATTGCGCTGGATGGCGCGTTGCCGAGCGAGGTCCGGTCGATCCGTTGGGCGTAACGCTTGACCGCCACGACCTGCGATGCGCCGTCGTAGATCGTCTCGGTGACGCTACCGTCGCCGTCGACCTCCTTGATCAGTCGGCCTGCACCGTCGTAGATGCGCCAGGTATTGATGTCTTTATCGGCACGCGATTGCGGACGGATGCTGTTGAGTGACACCCGTGCCGGGTTCCCATTGCCGTCAACCAACTGACGCGTGTCGATGGGTGTGAAATACGCGATCGTGCGCGTGACCTGCCCTGCGCCGTTGTAGACGTACTCCGTCACACCACCATTGCCGTCGACGTCCGCGACCTTGCGGCCGGCGTCGTCATAGACCGCCCACTTGCGCGCTTGAGTCGGATCTTCCGACATCAGCAGACGGCCGTCGGCGTCGTAGTAGTAGCGGGTCACTCCCAGATTGTGCTGTGCGCTGTCCGACTGCTGGATGCTGGACAGACGGCCTGCGGCGTCGAAGCTGGACGTGGTGACCAGACCGTTCGCGTAAGTGACGGTCGTGCTGTTGTGTGCATCGTCATAGCGCGTCAGCGTCGTGCCCTGCGCACCGGTCGTCGTGATCACTCGACCCAGGCCGTCGTAGACGTACGTCGTCGCCCCCTGAGCCGGAGAAACTGTCTGGATGAGACGGCCGTATTGATCGTAGATGTAATGCGTGGTAAGGCCACCGGCCGCGCCGATGCCGTCGACCGACAACTGGCTATATGTCGTGCTGGTGCGAAGCTGACCACGGAAGTCGTAGCCCATGTCGGTGCGGCGAGCGTTTGCCTTGCTCACACTGCCCGACCATTGACTCATCTCCCACGCGCTCGGGACTGAGGTATTCGACAGGCCCGACACGTTGTAAAGCACAGCATGGTCGATCACGGACGAGGGCTTGCTGTCACTCCCCTGGTAGCGATATTCGGTGACTCGCCCTGCCGAGCTCACCACGAACAGCAGCCTATGAGAAGGGCTGTCTTCATAGACATATCGCTTGGTCTGCGCCCCGCCCGGCTGCCCCGCGCCAGCACCGTCTGGATCGGCAACCGTATAGACGGTTTCGGTCAGCAGACGGTTGTCCGCCGAGTAGACGCGAGTGATCGTGTTACCGGCGCTGTCACGCTGCAGTACCTGGTTGCCGTTGACGTCGTATTCCATGTACACGACGTTGCCGGCACCATCAGTGACTTGGCGCACGTTGCCCTGGGCGTCGTAGACAAAGGTCGTCGAACCGTTTGTTCCATTCGCCGCCGGAGGTGTGATTTTCGTGAGCTGCCCGGCGCCGTCGTAGTCATATCGCGTAACGAGGCCGAGCGGATCGGTTACGAACGTCGCGCCGTTGACGTCGTAGTTGTAGGTCGTCGTCTTCCCCACGCCATCGGTCACCGTGGCGACCTTATAGCCAGAGGAGGTCTGTACGTATGTGAACGCCAGCGAGGTACCGTCACTCTGCGCCACGGTCGCGATGTACTGGCTCGTTCCGTAGTACGAGTATTGCGTGCGGTAGACGTTGCCGTCGCTGACGTTGTTGTCTTCGGGGCTCAGATCGACGGTGACCGCCTTGAGGCGATTCAACTCGTCGTACTCGTACCTGACGACCGTGCTCTGGCGGATCGTGCCGCCGTCATTGGTTTCCGTGCGGATCTGCGTGAGGTTGTTGCCCGAGTAGTCGAGATAGATCGACTCGCCGTTGGCGTTGGTCACGCAGGACAACAGTCCGTTGCCGCCATACGAATACGAGACGGTGTGCCCTTCGAGGTCGTACTGCCGCACGATGCGCCCTGCGCCGCCAGCTTCGTAGTCCTCCTTGACACCTGTCGCACCATCCGTCCAGATGAACTTACTGCCGTCCGATGCAATCGTGTCATACGCACCTGCACCATCCGTCGAGACATAGAGGCCACGGCCTACGTCATATTGGTAGACAGACTGCGCCCCGTCGGCATCCGTGCGGACAATCGAGCTTCCGGCGGTATTCAGGGCACCGCTGAGCACGACCCGCTTGAGTGCCGCACCGATCGACCATCCGTCTCCGGAATACTGGCCTTCACTGTTGTACGTACGTACGAGGCCAGAGCTGAGCCCCAGGCCGGCTAAGGCCTGATCAACGTCCTGAAGTACCAGATTGCCGTTGGCGACGTTAACGTACGCTCCCTCACCGTTACGCCCCTGCACCGAAGTACCCAGTGCGCCCCATTGAGCGAGCGTCGCAAGCGACGAGGAATTGAGACCAAGGCTGTATCCGCTGACGATGCCGACCATTTGATTGCCGTCCTCTAGACCTTTTGTTATTTCGCAGCGCCCACGAACGAATGTCCGCATTGGCGCTTATCTGCGAAGGTCTCAACGGTTTTGCGTTTTGGTTTAGTGCGGCCACGAACATCTGCAGTGTGTTGAGATTTTTTTCTGCGCACCCCTAAACCACGGCGGGCACAGCAGGATTTATTGGCAAAGCAGTTTCCGGTGCGGTCGCCTCTGCCTGCCAAATTCGGCACGTGGGTCTTCGGCTGACAACACTTAGGGAAACAAACAACAAGGGGGAGATTTAGTGGACCGCTCTCACGCGTCTTGGCACGGGCGTGGCGTACTCTTGCGCGCCCTGCCAATAACGACCGCCATGCTGATCTGGGGTTGTGCGCCAATGGTTATCGTTCAACCGGCCGACATCGTCGCAGTCACTCCCACGCAGTCGCAGACGGTTCTCACGCTGGTCGATGGCGTGAGCTTCACGTTACCCACCGGATATACCCGCGCCCTGAATGCCAACTCACGATGGCGCAAAGTCGGCGCCCTCGCGCAGGGGGACGTGCTGCGCCCTGTCGGCACAATCTTCACCATTGAAGGACGCCAAGTCCACGAGGCCTATCTCGTGGTCAAGGACGGTCAATTGCAGGGGTTCTATCTGCCTGGCGAATCGAATTACTCCGCGCTTGAACAACCCGTGTCACTCAACCTGAAAGGTCAGTAATGTCCGTGCTTCGCACTCTACTCGTGTCCGCATCCGCAGCACTTGTCATGGCGGGCTGCGCCAGCGGCCCCTCGTACAAGGAAGTAGCCGGCACCTTCCCGGCGGTCAAACCCGACAGCGGCCGGATCTTTTTCTTCCGCTCGAACTCAATGGTGGGCGCGGCGTTGCAGCCGGACATTCGTCTGAACGATGAAGTCGTGGGCGAATCCAAGCCAGGCGGGTTCTTCTTTATCGACAAACCGGCGGGAAAGTACACCGTCGCGACGGCGACCGAAACGGAAAAGACGTTGAGCTTTGCGCTCGATTCCGGCGAGACCAAGTATGTGCGCACGAGCCCCGCCGCAGGCGTCATGGTGGGCCGCGTCGAACCGACACTGGAAACCCCCGACGTCGGCCAGAAGGAGGTCGAAGAGCTGCACTTCACGGGTGGCGCCAAGGCTCCGCAAGAGAAAAAGTAATACGTAACCAGACGGCGTGCCGCAGGCACGCCGTCACAGGACACTCGCCCGGAAGCGTTCATCAGCCTAAACTGGCGACGCGATCGCCGGATATATTCAGTGTCAGCCGCGCTGCGCAAAGCAGCGATAGCAGTACACCGGCACGCAAAGCAATCCGTCTTACCTATCTACTGTCACTTGAAGGCAACCCCATGGCATCCGATGCACTGGTGAATCAACTCGTCACTCTTATGCAGACCCAGGAGCCCGAAGCGGCACTGGTCGAGCTGGAAAAAGCCGCCCAGAACGAAGGTGCGGCCGATCCGCGAGTACTGTTGCTGCTGGCGGGCCAATATGCATCCCTCGGGCGCATGGATGCGGCCGAAGCCAGCTACGCCTCACTACTTCAGATTGCGCCGGCATTTGCCATTGCCCGCTTCCAGCTTGGTCTGCTGCAATTCACGTCAGGACGCCCCGCAGTTGCGATGGTCAGCTGGGCACCGCTGGAGCAACTGCCCCAGGAGCACTACCTTCGTAGTTTCGTGCAGGGTTTCTGGCACCTTGCACGCGATGAGTTCGAAGAAGCGCGCATGCAACTGCTCGAAGGCATGGCCCGCAACGATGAGAATCTGCCCCTGAACGGCGATATGCGCATGGTGCTGGACAACATCGAGGCCCTTCGGCCCCAGAACATGCAGGAAGCCGTGCAGGACGACGCAGGCTCGAACCACGTCTTGCTGTCGGGCTACACGCGACTGCACTGATCGCACCCATGACGTCCATTTCCCCAGCGGACCTGCTCGTTGCCCGCCTGCAGGCCGAGATCGCATCAAGCGGCCTATCGCTGGCCAAGCGGAAGCGCACCAACGACGTCGGCAATGGCGACGGCACCAATGAGTCTGCAGAAGCACGTAAGCACAGCGCGGAACGGCTACTCGAAAGGCGCATCGGCACGATCGAGTCAACCGACCCTGACAGGCGACGCAAGATATTCCGAGCGTTCCTCGAAGTTGCCCTGCTTGCTGAATTCGGCGAACACGTTATCAACGATCCAGCGTTCTACCGGCTCGTTGATGAAGTCCATGAAACGATGGAGAACGATCCGTTGGTCCGTGAGCGCATCGACCTGGCGGTCGACACGCTCGAACGTCTCGGCTAAATGATTCGACGTCAGCCTTGGGGCGGACGCAAATGGCGTGCAACGATGTCTATGAGGCGTATCTTCCCGCTGATATCGGTGCGCCCTTCCAGCACACCGCTAGCGAACTGCTCGAATGCCGCCATGTCTGCGGTAATCTTGCCGTCCAGCAACGCGAGCGCATAGGCGGCGGACAGCCCCTTCGGATCGAGCCCTTGGGCACGACGTGCCGCCTCTCGCGCTTCGGCAACGTTGCCCCGCAAGGCATGCACGATCGCCGCGCCCCCGTGGCTTTCTCCGAAATTACGGTCGACCGCGATGGCAGCGTCAAAGGCATGCGCAGCAGTCGCGAAATCATGCTGGGCAATGCAACACCAGCCCAAGCCGTGCCACGTACCCACGTGCAGAGGAAGAGCGCGGATCGCCAGGGTGAAGTAGTGTCGTGCGGCTTCAAGCTGCATTTCGCTCAGTTCGCACATCCCCATTGCTGAGAGTACGCGCCCGTCGTGCGGTGCGATCGCAAGCGCACGCTCCAGGCACGCCCTCGCTTGCCCGTTGCGCTGCTGCCCCAGCAACATCGACCCCATCGCCGTCAATGCGTCGAGTTGTCGATCATTGACCGCCAGCGCCTGCTGGGCCCAATTTTCAGCGTCGACGAAAGCGGAGGCATCCACCGCCACCAGGCTGGCCACCCCAATGGCTCCGTTCGTAGCAGCCGCGGCACCGCCGCGCTGTCGGAACAGATCAATCGCTTCGTCTACGCGGCGCTGATGGTGAAGCGCGCTCAGCAACAACTCCATTGCTTCGGGGATTGAATCCAGTAGCCCGGCTGCCTCATGCTCTGCGACAGCGTACTCACCAGCACGCAGCGCGGCATAAGCAGCGTTGTAGCGCACTGCCGGGTGAGCCTCGCCTGCCGCGACCAACTCCAGGAGCAACGCGCGCGCGGTCGCGTAGTCACCACAGCGCAATGCCAACATTGCGCGACGATGCTGCCAAGCAGGTCCGCCTTCGGCGCCAGCCTCGTCGGCCAGACGTTGCGCTACGTCGAGCGCCCCCACGCGCAGCGCCTCATCAAACACGTCTCCACGCAATTGCTCATTGGTGCGGTCCTGCTCAAGGTAACCCAGCAATCGATCGAGCCGTGCGCTGTCGGGCGACGAAGTTGGCAAAGCGGTTTGTGCGGACATATCGAATACCTGCGGAGAGGTTCTAAAAGTTGAGGTCGCAAAGTCGGTCGGCATTGACCAGTTTGCGCAGGCGACCAAGCGCCTGGTGATGCAATTGGGATACTCGCCCCTTGCTGAGAGCCCATTGGCGCGCAATTTCTTCGAAGGGCACGCCCTGCAGATAATGCAGGGTGATCAGCTCGCACTCCCTCGAGGGCAGTTGCTTGACGAGCCCGGCAGTACGTTCGCGCATCTGGCGCATTTCGAGGCGCGAGTAACCGTGTTCAAACACACCCTGCCCAGCATCGCCCGCATCGTACATCGACGAGCCTTCGAGCATGAACCCTAACGCCAGCCCGATACCGATTTCTGCCAACGAGCGCAGTGCGTCGTGCCCGTCCTTGACCTCGGCCAGTTCGTCGCGTGCGTGTTCCATACGTTCGGCCAATAGCGCGCGCCGAGCGGCGACCTGCTGCTGACGTTCACTCAGACGTTCGAGTCCATTAAGGATGGCGCCCTGAATACGGTGTGCGGCATAGGTACGGAACAGAGCACCGCGGGCGGGATCGAAACGCTCGATCGCCTCGAGCAAGCCGATGCTTGCGTACTGAAAGTAGTCGTCGAACTCGAACTCGTCATGTGTGCGCGCGCCATACAGCTTGGCACACAGAATGCGTGCAAACGGCAAATACGCGTCGATCAACGCTGCGCGGGCAGACTCACCCCCCCGGGCGAAGTCGTGCCAGAGGCTTGCTTCGTATTCGGGATCGAGACGTACATCGACGACGCGCCTGGATGACATGCTGCGTTCCCGTCCCGGTCAGTGAAACGAACCCACCAGACCACGGAGGATGAGACTCCACCCGTCGACCAGGATGAACATCAGGATCTTGAGTGGCAGCGAGATCGTTGCCGGGGGCATCATCATCATCCCCATTGCCATAAGGATGCTGGAGACCACCAGATCAATGAGCAGAAACGGCAGGAACACAACGAAGCCGATCTGGAAGGCCGTGCGCAGCTCTGACAGCATGAACGCCGGTACGAGTTGGATCATTCCCACATCGTCAATACTCTCGGGCTGAGGCGCTTTGGATAGCTCGACCATCAGGGCCAAGTCTTGCTCACGCGTCTGGCGCACCATGAATTCGCGCAAGGGCGACACGCCCTTGTCGTAAGCCTGCTCCATCGAGATGCGGCCATCCATGAACGGGCGGAGCGAGTCCTGCGTCGCGCGCTCAAGCACTGGCGCCATAGTGAATAGCGTCAGGAACAATGCCAGGCCGATCACCACCGTATTGGGGGGCGTTTCCTGCATGCCAAGTGCGTGCCTCAGCATGGACAGAACGATGATGATGCGCAGGAATGCCGTCGTGCATACCAGGAGTGCGGGCACGATGGCCAGCAGGGTCAGCACGATCACGACCCGCAACGCTACAGCGGGCTCCTCCTGCGGCCTGCTGTCTTTGCGAGACGAAAGGCTGAACTGGATCGGGCGGGACGTGGCCTGCGACGGCGCAGCCCCTTCAGCAGCCCAAGAAGGGCTCACGCCGAGGCACAACGACATCGCCAGAAGCACATGACAGACGAAACGCTGAAGACGCGTCATGTCTGAACCTCACTCGCTCCTGGGGTTTTTTCGAGACTTTCGGCCACAGTGGCGACGCCGGAGTCCGAACTGGCGACAAGGAGACGCCGTCCCTGCCAGCGCACATCATGCAAGACGCAGCTCTTGTCGAGCCGGGCCGATGAGATGACTTGCAGGTCGGAGGCGCGGTGTGCCTCAGTCTTGACCAACGGCCACCAAGCGACTGGTGCGTAGCCCGACCGATACCGACGCGCCCAGATCACCGCGACGATGGCAGCCACCACCAACGCGAAGGTGACATTTCCCCATGGAAACGAGATCGCATCTTCGCCGCGCAGCAAGGGCAACCCTCCGAGCGGAGTGGACTCCCCGGCAGCCATCGCACGCAGAGGCAAGCACAGTGCCATGCACAGCTTCAACAACCGCATCGACATTAGCCCTTCAGCGGCGCCGGAAGACGAGTGACTTTGACGGCGAACCGGTCGTCCACCGCAACCAGCTCGCCTTGAGCAATAACACTACCCTCGACCGTGACGTCGACGGGAGCGTTGAGGTGGCGATCGAGAACGAGCAGTTGCTGCTCTTGCAGCGCCATCAGTTCGCCAACGGTCATCTCGGCACCGCCGATCCTGACCGTGACCTGAGCCTTGAGGCGATGGAGCGGGTTCATGGATGTGACGATTGGCGCAGATTGCTGCGCGCGGGGTTCGATTTCTTCGTACGCGATGGGATGCACCGCGCTTTCGCTGCCATCGGCAGCAGGAATACGTTCACGGATATCGTTCATGTTCAGTGTGTCATTCAGTTAGTTTCAGGGACGACTGCTAGCGCCAGCGTGTCGGCGTGCTTGCCGAGGTAGGCCCGGCACAACGGGTCGCCGCCGCGAGTCCTGACGTAGAGGGGTTCATGCAAGCCGTGCTCGCAGACGAGCACGTCGCCAACAGCCAGCGAGGCCAGAGTGCCAAGCGGCACGCTCATCGGACGCAGTTCGCATTCGACCGACACAGCCAGTGCATCGACCGCTTCCGGCACATGATGCAGTTCCGTCGGAGCGAATTCGGGTGCCACGCCAGCAGGCACCAACGCCGCCACCTTTTCACCATCAAGGACGAGCACGACTGTGAAACCCTCGCAAGTCACGCGCAGCATCGCAGCGCCAGAAAACGGAGCGGCAACCTGCGAAAGAGGGTTCTGCGCCAGAGCAGGATGCGGCTGACTGCCCGCCGCCAAGGCAAGCTGGTTCTTCAGATCGGCCCAGCAGGACGTCGCGAGCACATCACCGATAGCAGCGTCGCCCGCAAGTGGGTGAGTCGCCTTCAGTCCGCACGCAACCGCAAAACGATGCTCAGCGTCGAGAGGGGCGGCCAGCCAGATTGAGCACAGATCACCCTCCTCCAGGGCGAACCATTGCCAGTGCTCGCTCTCTGTGGTCCACGACTCAAGCACGACAAGATCCGGTTGCGCGCAGAGCCCGACAGAGACCTTGCCAGAGACCCCTAACCAGTCATGCGACCACGCCTGCATCGCAGCCGAGAACTTTTCCTGCAGTGCTTTCTTCTGCGGCGAAGACAGCCCGCGCAAGGGACGCGTATGCACTTTACTTGCCCTTCATGTTGAAGAGTTCCTGCAGCATTTCGTTGGCGGTCGATACCACCTGTGATGAAGCCTGGTATCCGCGCTGCATGACCACCAGATCGCTGAACTCCTGCGACAGGTCTACGTTGGAAATTTCGACACGTCCGCCCTGGATCGTGCCAAAACCGTTGTCGCCCGCCAGGCCGAAGTGCCAGCCTTTGGTGCTGACCTGGGCAAACTTGTTGTTGCCAACCTGCTGGACGGAATCAGCCGAATCGAACGAGGCCAGCGCCAGACGAGACCCGCTCTGCGTCTGGCCATTGGAGTAGGTGAGTTTGAGATTGCCGTTGCCATCGAAGGCCACGGTCGTCAATTGCCCCGCCCCATAGCCGTCCTGCGAGTTGAACGCCAACGTTGATTGGTTGCCGGCTGCGTACGAGGTAACGTCGGTGGAGAAGTCGAACTTGAGCTCCACGGGCGTTCCGTCGGTGGGCGTATAGGTGAAGCTCAACGTAGCCGCATCGGCCTGCGGCTTACCGTCGGCGAACACGATTTCGCCAGTACCGATTTCCGTATCACCGTCCTTGAGCGTGGCGCTCCAACTGCCCGACTTCGTCGCCCCGGTGTTCTTGAGCACGAGGCTCAGGGTGTGCTGGGCGCCAACGTTGTCGTAGACGATGATGTTGGAGATCGTCGTATCCGTGACAGTGCTCGACAGGTTGCCGATGAACTTGACGGTCTCGCTTGCGTGACCGGGTGAAGAACGCATGCCAGCAATGGAGATTTCTCCCATCGCACCATTGGCATCGATGCCCATTACTTTGCTGCCATCGGTTTTGTCGACCAGTACGCCGTCGTCGTTGAGCTTGAACTGTCCGGCGCGGGAGTAGAGCTGACGCCCATCCTCCGTCTTCACGATGAACATCCCCGTGCCATCAATTGCCAGATCGAGGTCATTGCCAGTCTGACGAAGCTCGCCCTGAGAGAAATTCAGGGTCGTCGAATAGGTATTGAGCCCGTACCCAATATTGTTAGAGCTGTCCTGTGCCAGGCCGTTTTGGCCGGAGCCGCCAAAAAAGAGGTCGCCGAACTGGAGCTGTGAGCTCTTGAAACCTGGTGTGTTCATGTTGGCCGTGTCATTGGCGATGACTTTCAGCCCCTTCGAGAAACCAACCAATCCAGTCATGCCTACGTAGATAGAGTCCAGCATGGTTGGCTCCTTTAGCGAATGTTGGAAATTTGGCTGAGCGAAATGCTCGATAGCACGGTTCCATCCGATAGCTTGATCGTCAGCGAAGGCCCGGTGTCACCCATCGCAATAGCGCTAACGGTCCCGGTGGTCACACCCGCGTTCCCCTGTGCGTCTACGGTGCGCCCTAGAAGCCCAATCGACTGAGACAAGGCTTGAGAGGTCAAGACCTGGTCGAGCTTGTCGTTCAATTGCTGGGTCTGCTCCAGCGTCGTGAACTGGGCCATCTGCGCCATGAACTCCTGGTTGTCCATGGGCTTGAGGGGATCCTGATAAGTGAGCTGCGTCAGCAGGATTTTCAGGAAATCTTCAACACCAAGTCCTTTTGCGCCAAGATCTGTCGTACTGCCGACGGCACTGGTTGCCATGTTCTGTCCCCTCTCTTTTTTCTAATCCAACGAAGTTGTGTTCTCACCAGACATGACATCTGCCTGACTCTGTTCATTCAATGCTCCGCCATCCCACGGTTTGCCATTGCACACGACAGATACCAGCTGGACACCTTGATCGTTCACTAATGCACGCAAGCGACGAATCAGACCTGCGAGGTCGTGCGCTTGAGGCTGCGCCACGCCCAGCCACAAGGCGACAGAGTCCCCTGTCCATTGAGCCGTCACACGTACCGGCTCCTGAGGAATAGAAACTGTGGAACTCAAACGCTCTGCGTATCTGGTGACCTCTTCGGTCACAGCCTTTTCGACGCGAGCCTCCCTTGCTGTCCGGGCTGCAGTGAAAAGAAAACGTGCATCTTCCTGCGGTCTCTTCGTGAGAACTGCGGCTGTCGCAGCTTGCGTGTCCAACGCGCCAACTGCGGCACTTGAGGCAGCCGTGGAGACGGTCTCGACGATCTCGATTGTCACAACAGGCTCGACAGCACTCGTTGAGTGCGGGGCAATCTCGATAGAGCTCGCCTCATGCCGACAGAAAGGCTGCTGCGACGGGAGTCCCCGGGTCATCTGTTCGGTCGCGTGGGCAATCGTCGTTCGCTTGCTCGCCCGTTCAGGGCTGATGGGTGAATGCGAGGCACGGGTCTCGGTCCGCGACGCAAGGGAGCGATCGGCCTCGGTATTCGCTAGCGCCCCCCCAGACGCAGAGGCGACGGGATCAGTTCGCTGGATGGAGTCGTTCAACGGAGGAGCCGACAACGCAGATCGACTCAACAGCGGATGGTCGAGCCATGCATCGCGCTGAGCGCGCTCCATCTCGCGATGCCATGCCGATTGGCGATTTGAGTCCGGCGCTGCAGGCTCGACGGAGGTCTTCCCTGCGACGGCTATGCGGGCGGCCAAGAGTTCGTCGATACGGCTCATGGCTCGTCCCCGACAAGACGCAGCCAACCGGCACGTTGCAACCAGTCCGCATCACTCGCGACTTGTGCCCGAGCTTGTTCGGCCATCATGAAGGCCCCTTTTTGATCGCGCCGGTAAGCGTCAAGCTGCTCCACCCTGCTCTGCAGTGCTGTACATGAGGCCTGCAGATGCTCCAGGTCCCGCTGACGCTGCGCGCGCGTCTGCCGCAACTGTTCGATGCGGATGTCGAGTGAGAGCAAGAAGCCCAGCGCCGCACCGTGACCATGCGGATCGATATGTGTGCGTTGCATCGCTTGCATCGCCGCGATGGTGCCATCTCGTTCTTCCTTGGCACTGGCGATGTCCTGATCGCACTCTTCTAGCGCCAAGCGCGCCGCCGCCAATCGAACGCGCTCCGCGTCCAGAGACCACTCTGCTTTGGTGTGCACAGCGTTGAGCCGATACGAGAAACGTCGCATGTCGATATTCACTTGCCCCCCCCATGCAGACGCGCGAGCTGCTCAAGCGCGGCGCGTCGAGGGGCGCCGCCCGCCGACTGTGCCAGGAAGCCACCAAGCGCCTCCTCTATTGAAAGCGCCCGGTCCAGGTCCTTGTTGGTCCCTGCCACGTAAGCGCCGATGTCGACCAATTGGCGGTTCTTATCCAGCGCAGCGATAGCCCTTACGGTCCGGGTGGCAAGCGCCCTCTCTTCGGGGGACGCCACGTCGGCCATGAGGCGGCTACTACTCTTGAGAATGTCGATCGCGGGGAATTGTCCGCGGTGGGCGATGTCGCGCGACAGCACGATGTGTCCATCAAGCGTCGCTCGCAGGCAGTCTGCGATCGGCTCATTCAGATCGTCCCCTTCGACAAGCACGGTCAACAGCGCCGTAATGCCGCCGTCATCAGTGAGTCCGCACCGCTCGCACAGTTCAGGTATCTCGGCGAACACGCTTGGGGTATAGCCACGTGCGGTAGGCGGCTCACCCGCCGCGAGACCCACTTCCCGCCGCGCCATCGCAAGACGCGTCACGGAGTCCATTGTCAGCATCACCTGCCGCCCTTGCGAACGAAAGTGCTCAGCAATGGTGATGGCTGCATACGCCGCACGAATACGGGCAAGGGCAGGCTGGTCGGCGGTAGCCACGACCACGACAGACCGTGCCAGACCTTCGTCGCCAAGATGCTTCTCGACGAACTCGCGTACTTCGCGTCCACGCTCGCCGATCAGCGCAATGACATTCACGTCCGCCACTACGTGCCGCGCGATCATTCCCAGCAACGTACTCTTGCCCACGCCGCTGCCAGCGAAGATACCGATGCGCTGACCCTGTCCGAGCGTGAGCAAGGTATCGATGGCACGCACACCGGTTTCCTGCACGCTGTGGATGCGCGGACGCTTCATCGGATTGATGCCCTGTCCGCGCAATGGGCGCCGCTCTTCGCAGGCTATCGGCGGCAAGCCGTCCACCGGCGAACCAAACCCGTCGATGACGCGACCCAACAGCGCGTCCCCCACCGGGAAATCCGCCAGATCACCTGTGGCACAGACCTCAGCCCCTACGCTAAGCCCTGCGGTCGCCCCAAACGGCATCAAAGTGATTTCGCCGACTCCGACACCGACCACTTCAGTCAGGATCGTGCGGCCGTCGCGCGCGGTGATGCGACACGTATCGCCCACCGCAGCCATCGGACCTGAGGCGCGAATCGCCAGGCCGGTCAGTTCGCGCACGTAGCCAATGCGGCGCACAAAGCTACCGGCCTTGACGGCTTCAATGTAGGGCTTCACGCGCAGCGCCCCCTGTCCCGCCCCACCGCGACCAGACATGCCTTGATCTGATCGAGCTGGGTCTCGATGCGCGCATCGATCGCGCCGGCTCCGGTCTCGATGATGCAACCGCCCGCCTCGACGCCAGCGTCAGCGACCCAACGCGCGCTAGGCGCGTGCTTGGCAAGCACAGCCGCGAACGCCCCGTCCCTGCTCAGCAGGGCGTGATCCTCAGGCGACAAGCGAATGCTGACAATGCCCTCGCTGCTGTAGCGCTCGATCTGCTGACGGACCAGCGCTTGCACCACATCTGGAAGTGCCAGACGGTCGGACAACAATTGCCCAAGACAGGCGAGGGCAAGCTCAACCATGTCGTCCTCCACGGCTTGCGCCAACGCTGGGCGGGCCGCGCCTATGGCGGCCACCACATTCTCCAGCCGAGTGACATACGCCTCACATTGACGCTGAGCTTCGGCCTTGCCCTCCTCCAGTCCCTTTGCAAGCCCCTCGCGCCGCCCGGCATCGAATCCTCGTTTCCGCGCCTCGTCAGCCAACGTCGCAAGCTGCTTTTCTTGCTGAGCCTGTTGCGCACGCAGCGCGGCATCCACCTCGTCACGTTCGGCATGAGTTTGTCTGGAAGCCGGGGCAGCACTGGCCACGCCGGGGCGGGCAAGTGGGCGAGACTGTGTCTGCACCACAACCTGCCGCAGCACTTGTTCGCCGGAGCGCGGAATCTTCATGAGCGCCCCCGCAAGCTGAACACGGGCCAAAGCCTGCGTCGGGACTTGGCCTCAGAAACCGTCACAGCGGATGTCGTTTGATGGGCAGCCATCGCCGCCAAGCGCTCGGCCAACACGGAACGTATACTCGCGGCCAGCGCCGGAGGCACTTCGGGAATGCACGCCAGCAGCACGTCTTCACGCAGTGACGGGGACAGACGTGAGAGAAACGCCTCCCGCCACGGCCAATCGCGCAGCGAAAGCACCCACGCAATGGTGTTCACCGATTCGTAGCGCAGCAGACCGAGCATCACCTCGGGACTGGCCGATGAGAGCGGATCTATGGTCTCCACTTTGTCCCGTATTTGCGAGGCTGCTTCGTCAAGCGCTTCGCGAACGAGTGACTCGTCGGCCGGAATGCCAAGCGTGCGCAATTCGTCAAGGAACGCGACCGCCGTTGTGCGGGACTCTGGCGACAGCCGAGCAAGCGCCCATTGACGGTCGGCCTCACTCATTGCGTGCAACAACAACGCCGCCTTCCGGCTATCTGAGCTCACGTCGCCCTCCTGCCGCCTCGACGGTGCGCGCCTCGGTTTCCGACTGAGCCAGCCAATGCTCGATGCGTCCCAGCAGCGCAGCACGCTCGGCCTCATTCAATTGCGACGAGCGCTTGCGGCGAGCACTCCAGAGCGCGCTACAGAGTGCGCACACCAGGATCGTCGCAACAAGCACATACAACACCAGATTCGAACGCCCGGCGGCCAGTTGCGTCATCGCCGGCGTGTGTTGTCCGCCTGCTGCCTGCGGCACCTCCGCCACAGCACCCGATGCGGTACTGGCTTCGGCCACGTCATCGGTAGCAGGCATGGCCTGCACTACCACACTGTCGCCACGCTCGGGCGATCCCCCTACAGCGGCCATCAGAAGTGCGCGCAGACGTTCTGTCTCTTCGCTGCTCATCGAACGCCGCATGACGGCAGCGACCTGCAAGCGTCGCACGGACCCCGGTGCAGAGATGATCTGCTCCACGCGACGCCCGACCTGATAGTCGACCTCACGCTGGCCGCCGCCATCGGTGCTCGCTCCGCGCGCTTCCATGCCACGCCGATCCGTTGAGCGCTCGTGCACGATCACGCCCGTGGCGGGCTCGCCATTGCGCATCGGCGGCGCAACGACGTCTTCCGTCGTCACCTGTACGCGATCCATATCCAATGCAACAGCCACCGACGCCATCGCCTGCCCTGCTCCCAGGGCTTTGTCGAGCACAGCCTGCGCTTTGCGCTCAAGGTAGGTCTCGGTCTCGCGCTTGAGATCGAGCCGCGGAGAAGCGTCCCCAGCGTCAGACGCGTCCGCCACATTGCGCGTCAGCGCCACGCCGTGTTCGTCAACGATCGTGACGTCCTGGCGCTGGATGCCAGGTACTGCGGCTGCGACCAAACGCTGAATGCCGGACACCTGTGCGGACGTCAGACGCTGTCCGTCCTTCATGGACAAGAAGACAGATGCCTTGGCGGCACTGGCGTTCTTCTTGAAGAGCGTGTCCTCGGGAATGGCCAAGTGCAGCCGCGCACTGCGGATTTCGGCAATGGAGAGAATCGTGCGCGTCACTTCACCCTGCAAGGCGCGCTGGTAGTTCACCTTTTGCGCAAACTCAGTCGCACCGAAATCTGAGTTATTGAACAACTCGAACCCGACCGTTCCGTGCAGAGGAAGATCCTTGCCCATCAGCGCGATGCGAGTCTTGTAGACAGCTTCCTTAGGCACAGCAATGGCCGTACCCTGGTTTTCCAGGCGGTACGGCGTCTTGGCCTTATCCAGTTCGGCCGTCATCACAGATGCATCCTGAGGGGTGAGGTCCGAAAACAGAACCTCATAGTCAGGGCGCAGCAACCAGATGCTGCCGCCGATCATGAACGTCGCGATAGCTAGCACGCCGACAAGCAAACCAACCCTCGCGCCCGTCCCCATTTTTTTCAACAAATCAGCCAACTCATGTCTCCTCGACACCTATGTGTAGTGCCGGCTATACCTGCATCTTCATGACATCCTGGTAAGCCTCCAGGACTCGATTGCGCACCTGCATGAGGAGCTGTAGCGATAGACGGGCCTCTTCCATCCCGATCATCAATTGGTGCAGGGATTGCGTGTCACCAGCCGCCACGCGCTGCAATCCGATGTCGCTCGCATGGAGTTGAGCATTGACCGAATCGAGTCCCTGACTGACCAGCGATGAGAACGACTGTCCGGCCGACGCGCCCAGGGCCTGCACCTGCGTGCTCCCCAAGACTGCGCCTTGCGTTGCTGCGATTGCCGCGATGCTCTCGATGGCCATTACGCACCGCCGATCTCAAGCGTCTTGATGGCGAGCGACTTGGCTGCGTTGAATGCAACCACATTGCTCTCGTATGCGCGGGTCGCGCTCATCAATCGCACCATCTCGCCGATATTGTCGACGCCGGGGTAGTTGATGAATCCGTCCTTACCAGCCAATGGATTGGACGGGTCGTAGACTTGGCGCGGCGGAGACTGGTCGGGTACGACATCGACGAGCGGACGCATCGACAGGGCAGAGTCCACGATCGATCCGAAGGCAGGCGTCGCTACGGCGCGCGCGACGACTTTCAACGGCTGGTACGCGTTCGTGCCGTTGGTTGCCACCGTCTGCGCGTTGGCGATATTGAGAGCCGCCACCTGCACGCGCGTCTTTTCCGCGGACATGCCCGCAGCACTGATCGCAAAGATGTGCTCGTAGTCCATGCTTATTTCTTCCCTTCGGTGAACGCCAATTGCAGCAGCGCATAGTGTTTGGAGACGCCCTTGAGAAGGGTCTGGAACTGGAGCGAGTTCGCGGACAGCGCAGCAATTTCGGCGTCAAGTTGCACACCCTGCTCCATGTCGGCCGTCTGCACGTTCATCCACTGCGCCTGCACTCCAACAATGGACGCGGCATCCACCGAACCATCGGTATGAAGGTTGCGGCGAGCCGCGTCGAGTTGATCCTCAAAGCTCACCGAGAGCGGGACGTATGCGGGGTTATTGACGTTGGCAATGTTGGCGGCGATGGCCGTCTGCCGCATCTGTCCGGCATCCAGTGCCATCCGGGCCAGCGTCATGGTGACTTCTTCAATGCTCATCGAGACTTCCCTTCACTGGATGATCAATTCGGCGTGCAATGCCCCGGCGGCTTTTACGGCTCGCAGGATCGAGATGACGTCGCGGGTATTGGTCTTCATGCGCGCCAGGGCCTGTACGAGGTCCGCCACCGTACTTTTGTCCGGCGCAACATATGCAGGGCCATTGCTCTCTTCGACGCTGAGCGTTGAGTTGCTGACGATGGCCGTGCTGACCCCCGGCGCATATCCGCCCAACACGAACGGCTGTGAGGCGTAGTTTTCCGTCGCGACGGACACCTTGATATCGCCGTGTGAAATGGCCACGGGCGATATGGTCACGTCGCCGCCTGACACGACGGTGCCGGTGCGCTCATCGATAACGACACGCGCGCGGCGATCAGGGGCCACGGTTACGTTCTCGATGCGTGCGAGGTAGTCGACGACGCTGTCGACGTAACTCTCAGGAATCCGGATATCAATGCCCGACGCATCGTGCGGACGCGCCAGCCCGGAGCCGACCTGAGTGTTGATTGCGGCAGCGATGCGCTGCGCAGTGGTGTAGTCCGGCTCGGCGAGGACGAAGGTGACATTGCGCTCGGTCTTGACGACATCAGCATTGAGGCCGACCTCAATGGTGGCACCGCCGGGAACGGAGCCTACGGTCGGGTGATTCTTCTGCACGACGTTGCCATTGGCGTCGTAGCGGTAGCCGCCCACCGACAACGGCCCCTGGGCCAACGCGTAGACGCGACCGTTTGCCGCTTTCAACGGCGTCATCAGCAAGGTACCGCCGACCAGACTGCGCGCATCTCCGGATGAGGTCACAACCACGTCCAGCCGATCGCCCTCTCGCGCGAAGGTGGGCATGGATGCAGTCACCATCACGACAGCCACGTTGCGGCTCTGTACCTGATCCGGACCGATGGCCATGTCGAACTTTGACAGGATGTTGGCCATCGCCTGGCGCGTGGTGCGGTTGGCGGGGGAGTCGCCTGTTCCAGCCAGGCCTGTGACGACGCCGTAGCCCACGATGGCGTTTTCACGCCAACCCTGCATGCGGCCAAGATCCTTGATGCGTACCGATTCGATCGCACTCCAGGCCTGCATTGAGAACATCGCGCACACGATCGCCGGCAGACAGCGTCTGAATAGAGAGAAATTCATCACCGTCCTCTAGAAGCCGATCAGATCGAGAAACTGCCGCCACCAACCCGGGCGCTGGCGTTCGGATAGCGGGCCGTCACCTTCGTAAGTGACACGGGCGTCCGATACGCGCGTCGACTGCACGATGTTGCCGTCGGAAATGTCACGCGGACGCACCAAGCCTTCAATGCCGATACGCTGGGCTTCACCGTTTATGGTGAGCAGCTGTTCACCGGCAATCTTCAACAGCCCATTGGGAAGGACCTCGCGAACGCTCACAGTGATCTGCGCCAGCAGGCGCCCGCTTCGCTGTGTTGTGCCGCCGCCGACAAAGTCGCCGCCGATGTTGATGCCGCCGGCAATGGTCGGATTGTTCGACAGGCTGAGATTGGCGTTGATCTGGTTATCACGTTTCGTACTGGTATCTGCGTTGCTGGCAGCGGTGGCGTTCTCGACGATCTGTACGGTCAGCACGTCGCCGACCCGATACGCTTTGCCGTCGGACGCCAACGCGCGGAACTCACTCGGGCTGTACAGGCTCTCCGCATGTGCAGCAGGCACGCCAACAGCGCTGGACAACAGACCCACGACCACCATCGTGGTCAAACTGCGGAACCTCATTGACTGGCCTCCAGGCGACCGGGCGAAACGACACGCGCCATGATGGATTTGCCGCCGGCGACTCGAACCGGCACGGTTGCTCCGACCTTGCCGTCCTGCAAGACCTGTACGGTCGCTTCGAGCTGCACGGAGCCGACATGCGTCGTCAGCACAGCGGCATTACCCCTTTCGACGTCAGGAGAGGCCACCAGCATTGCGCCGGTCAAGCGTTGCCCCTCGGCCATGTTGCGGACAAGACGGTATCCGCCCTGCTCCCACCCACTGGGCAGCGGCGCAACACTCTCACGGGCAACGTCCGAGACGCGACGCTCGAATCGGGTCTGCGTGGCCGAGTCGCCGGCAGCAATGGCGGCGCGCGCGACCCACACATCTTCGAAGGCGCTGACCTTGGCACTCATTGCAACGCTGCGCACGAAGCGATCACCTTCATACACGTCGGCCCACAACGTCATCCGCGCGGCCACCGACGTCGCGTCGGCCAAGGGACGGACTCGGCACGCTTGCGTATCGGTCAATGCAGCCCCTACGCCGCTCATCGTCACGTCGAAGCGTGCATAACGCTTGGCAAGCCAGGATTCGAGGACTTGGCGGGCGTCGCCGCCGCAGTCCTGGCCCGTTGCTGGCGTGGCAAACGTGATGTGCACACGCTCGGCGCCCTCCCACACGACAGGTCCGACTTCCGGTCCGTTACGTGCGACCCATTGCGCCAGCGAGCGCCGATCGAGATCCACGCTGTAGCCCGACCCTGCGTAGCGCCCCACCGGCAGATCGACAAGCGATTTCAGCGCAGCAAGGTCTGGCGATCGGATGATGGCGACGTCGTCGAGCACCAGTTCACGCCCCGTCGCATGGACCTCTGTCCGCAACCGGATAGCGGTCTCTGCGTGAGCAGCCGACACAACAAGACCTATCGGCACACACGCAGGCAACAATGCGCAAATAAAGCGAACGGGCCGCATCGTTATCACTTGCGCAGGTTGTTAACGAGGCCCAGCATTTCGTCGGCCGATTGCACCACCTTGACGTTGGCTTCGTACGCGCGCTGCGCGACCATCAGATTGACCATTTCGTCGACCAGCTTGACGTTGGACGCCTCCAGGAAACCCTGGGCGAACGTGCCAAGACCATCCTGGCCCGCATGGCCGGAAATGGGCGCGCCGGTGTTCTCGTTCTCTGTGAACAATCCGTCACCGAGCGAAGTCAGTGCGGCCTGATCACGGAAGTGAACAAGCTCAATCTGCCCCGCATCGATGGACGCACTTTGATCCGAGGGCCAGATCTGCACGCGGCCGTCTGCCTGGATGGTGACCCGTGAAGTTCCCTCCGGCACCGAGATGGCCTGCTTGAGCGGATATCCGGAGAGCGTCGACAGCAGCCCGTCTGCATTCACCTTGAGTGTGCCGCCCCGTGTGTAGGCACTCGTACCATCGGGCAACGTGACTTCAAGCAGACCCGCACCATTGATTGCGAGGTCTGCATCAGACCCGGTCTTCTTGACCTCCCCCTGCTCCAACAGCTTTGCTACGCTGCTCACGCCCAGCCCGAGGCCGAGGCGGGACGGGACGGCCAGCGCTCCAGCTTCTTGACTGGCGGCAGTCTGCATTACCGTAGTGCCATCTCGCGCGACCAGATCCGAGAAGTTCACGCGCGAGGTTTTGAAACCGTTCGTGTTGACGTTGGCAATATTGTTGGCAATGGTGTTGACGTTAAGTTGTTGCCCCTGCATTCCGGTGGCCGCGACGTACAGTGCGTCGTTCATGGTGTGTCTCCTCCCCTGTGGGCGATATGCGATCAGGCCTCGCCCAGTTTTCGTATTGCGTTGCCCATCAGATCGTCAAACTGCTGAGCGACGCGCTGCACCGACTCAAAGTGGCGCATGGTCTGCATCATCTGCACCATTTCGCTGGCCAGCGAAACGTTGGCATTTTCGAGATAGCCCTGCTGCAAGCGGACCTTGGCGGTGTCCACCGATTCAGCCGGTGCAGCACTGCGAATCACCCCGGGCGCTATGTGTTCGGCATGGGAGATATCGCCGGGCTGAACGAGCTTGAGGTAGCCAACCGTACGGTCACCGTCGCGTACCTCACCATCGGTGCCAATCGAAATCGCTTCTGTCGTGAGCACGATTTCGCCCCCCTGCCCCATCACAGGCTCGCCACGGTCAGTCACCAGGCGCCCTTGCGGATCGATGCGGAAATTCCCCTGCCGCGTATAGGCAGGTCCATCTTCCAGCATCACTTCAAAATACCCGTCCCCCGCGATGGCTACGTCCAACGCCCGGCCGGTCTTCTTGAGCGTACCTACCGTGGCGTCGAACACGCGAGCAGGCGACGACGTGATACGTCCGGGTGCATCCATCGCGCGAGTGGTGTCGATCGCAGTTACGCCCCGCGCCACGAGCGTTCCGAATGCTGGCTGATAGGCGACTTCCCGCTTGTAGCCGGGCGTACTGAGGTTGCTCACGTTCTGACTCACCGAACGCAGCGCCGAGGCATCCTGGCTCAACGCGCTAGCGACGATGGCGTACACATCATTCATTGCTTCGGCACTCCTACAGCGACAGGGTGGAATAGGATTTGAGTTCGACCGTCGGTGGCACCTCGGTCATCGACAGCACTCGTAGGTGTGGCATGACACGCTCGGTCAAGGTGCGCAGATGACGCCGCAGGTCGGGGGCGCAAAGCAGAATGGGCAGAAGGTTGTTCTTCATCATTCGTTCGGACCCCTGCACAACACGCATCAGCAATTGCTCGACCACGCGCGGCTCGAGCGCCAACTGCCTCCCCTCCGCAGCTGTCAGCGCTTGCATCAGTTGCGCCTCAACGCCAGGGTCAAGTGTCATGACCTGAAGCGACATGGAGTCACCGAGCAAGGACTGACAAATGGCTTGCCCCAATCGCGAGCGAATGGCCTCGCCCAGCTGTGCGGGGTCCTTGGAGAAACGCGCCGCATCGGCCAGCGTTTCCATGATGGCGCCGATGTTCCTGATGCTGACTTTCTCGCGCAGCAGCCCCTGCAGTACCTTCTGCACATCCCCCACAGTCAGCAAGGTCGGGATGATCTCCTCCACCAGACCAGGCTGACTCTGGCGGATACTATTGAGCAGACGCTCCGTTTCCGAGCGCGTGAGTAGCGTCGCGCTGTTCCGGCGCAGAACCTCGGTCAGGTGTGTGACGAGTACCGTCATGCCGTCGACCAAAGTAAAGTTGGCGGCGGTTGCGGCCTCGCGCAGGGATTCGTCGATCCATAGCGCAGGCAGCCCGTACGTGGGGTCGCGCGTGACTTCACCCCGCAAGCTCTTTGTGTCGCCGCTCGGGTGGATCGCAAGAATCTTGTTGGCATTGGACTCGCCACGCGCCACCAGCACGCCATCCAGATGAATCTCGTACTGGGACGATTGCAACGACGCCTTGCTGCCAAAATGCACGGAGGGAAGCATCAGCCCAAGGTCCTGCACGCATTGGCGTCGGAACACGGCGATGCGCTCGCCCAAAGGCCCCGCGCCATTGTCCTGTGCAAAGGCGGACCATGCGGCGCCGACAAGCACTTCGATCTGATGCACGGGCACAACCTCTGCAGACGCCGAGGCCGCCGTACCGTCGGCAGAGGCCAACAAAGAGCCCGTCTCAACGGCCTGCGTCGCGTCCCCGACAATCGAACGCGCACGCCACGAGAGCCACCCCATGCCAAGCAACAAGGCGGTCAACATGAATGCCGGTATGGCGGGAATCCCCGGCAGGCAGCCTGCGACAAACAAAGCGGCTCCCACCATGAAGAGCGTCTTAGGGAACGAAGTGATCTGAGCCATGACTTCGCGGCTGAGATTGGCGTCGGACGCCGATCTCGTCACGATGATGCCGGTGCCCACCGAGATGACCAGCGCAGGCACCTGCGTGACGATGCCGTCGCCAATCGTCAGCAGCGTGTAGGTCTGCAACGCATCGCCCCAGCGCATGTTCAACTGCATCACCCCGATGAGCAGTCCACCGATGCTATTGATAAGCAGGATGACGATGCCAGCGATGGCGTCTCCCTTGACGAACTTGCTCGCGCCATCCATGGCACCGTAGAAGGCAGCCTCTTTCTCAATGTTTTTGCGACGTCGTTGCGCTTCTTCCTGGTCGATGAACCCCATGTTGAGGTCGGCGTCGATGCTCATCTGCTGCCCGGGCATGCTGTCGAGCGTAAAACGAGCAGCCACCTCGGAAACGCGTTGCGCACCACTCGTCACGACGACGTACTGCACGACGATGAGAATCAAGAAAACGATCAGGCCAATGACATAATTTCCGCCCACCACGTACGACCCGATTGCGCCGATAACCTTGCCGGCGTCGCCGTGGGAAAGGATGAGGCGGGTCGCGGCGACGTTGAGCGACAGGCGGAACAAGGTCGCGATCAGCAATAGCGACGGGAAAGTAGAAAACTCGACCGGCCGCCCCATGTAGAAGGTCAGCAGCAGAATCAGGAATGCGAAACTGAAGTTGGACAGAATCAGGAAATCGAGCAGCACGCTCGGAATCGGCGTGAACAGCACGACCAGTACGGCCAGAACCAGCACCACCATTGCCATATCGCGGTTGGCGGCCACCAGGCCCTTGAGGAACCTCATGCGCGGGCCTCACTGTTTCGACGCATGGCAAAGATCCACACGATGATGCGGGCCACCTCGGCATACAGCGACGGCGTAACGTAGGCGCCAATCTCCAACTCACGAAACAAGCGACGCGCCAACGGCCGATTCTCAACAATGGGAATGCGATGAAGCCGGGCTAGGCGACGGATAGCCGCAGCCATGCCGCCGGCCCCCTTTGCCAATACCTGAGGCGACTCCATCACGCCATGCTCGTAGCGCAAAGCGATCGCCAGATGCGTTGGATTGGTAATGACGACATCGGCCTTGCGTACGTTGGACAAAGCCCGCGTCTTGCCAAGAAACTCCATCCGCAACGCGCGGAGCTTGCTGCGTATGCGCGGATCACCCTCGCGCTGCTTGTGTTCGTCCTTGCGCTCCTTGTGACTCATGCGCATCTGCTTGGCGAACTCACGCCGCGTGTAGAGCACGTCAACAACGGCCAACACTGCCAGGGCTACGGCCATCTTGAAACCCACGCCAACCAAAGCGCGGATCACCACGCTCAGGTAACCGTGCGAGTCGAGTTGCGACAGACGAAAGAAGACGGGAATCTGACTCCTGAGCGAGAAATACAGAACTGAACCGAGAATCAGCAGCTTGATCAGGCTGCGGAAACCGTCGAAAGCCGAGCGCAACGAGAACAGCTTCTTGAAACCCTTGGCGGGATTGAGTCGCGCCCAATCCGGCTTGATAGGCTCCACCGTGAACATCAGTCCGCTCTGAACGATGTTGCCAAGCGCCGCGGCCACAACGATTACCATGAGCGCCGGTAGCAGCACATCGAGCAATATCCCCGCCAACCAGCTCAGCGCGCGTATGGCACTCGCCCCGTCGGCACCGCCATCGAACGCATGGGCCAGCAGAATTCGGCAATCCGAATAGACGTCCGTCAGCACGCGCTCACCCTGCGAGGCGAGGAACATCACCGCAGCGACGAAGACAACGAGCGCAACAACATCGGCACTCTTGGCCACACTGCCGCGATCACGCGCACGCTCCAACTTATAGGACGTAGCCGGCAGGTTCTTGTCGATGTCGTCGGCCATTACCGGAACGCCTCGCCCCAGACAGCAAAGATGGATTCGTAGATCCGCCGCACGGTTGGCGCCGCGCCGACAAACCACAACGACAGCGCCCCCAGGCCAACGATGATGCGAATGGGAATGCTGAAGATGAAAAGATTGACCTTCTGGAGCGAGCGGGCAATCACACCGACAGCCGCTTCCACCATCAGCAGGCAGATGACAACAGGGGCTACGAGCGCAAATCCCAACGCCATCATGCTGGCAAGTTGCTTGGCCTGAGGCATGAAGAAAAGTCCGGGAATGGCGGCAGCTGACACAGGGATGCTGTCTATGCTGGCAAACAGCCCCCTGAAGAGAACATGATGAAAATCTGCGGTATAGAAGAGCACGACCGCAGTCAGATTGAAGAGGGTCGTCAGGATTGGTACTTGCCGACGACTGACCGGGTCAAACACTTGGCCAATGCCGAAACCGATCTGAATGTCGAGCAAACGTCCGCCGAGCGAAAATGCTGCAAACGCAACGTGAATACCCAGACCGAGAGAGAAACCGATAATCGTTTCACGAACCACCGCACCCACAATCTGGGCAGCATTGAGGGATGACAGCGCTGGGTCAGGGCGATGGGCACACGCCATGACGAGCGCGATGGAGAGAACGAACAGGATGCGAACAGGCGCAGGGATACTTGCGTAGTAGAAAGGCGGCGTCAGCAACAGCGACGCAGCCAGGCGAACGCCGAGCAGAAATACGCTCAGCACCCACGCCGTCTCGAATCCAACCCGCAAAACCATGATCGCTTACGCCAACGTTGCAAGCGACGACCATAGCGAGACAACGAAACTCGTTAGCTGCCTGAGCATCCATGGGCCAAAAACACCGATCCCGATGGCAACGCAGACCAGCTTCGGAATAAACGTGAGGGACATGTCCTGAATCTGCGTAATGACCTGCAGTACGCTGATCGAGACGCCGACGATCAGGATGATCGCCAGGATGGGGGCGGCCATGACGAGACCGGACCACAGAAGATGCGACGCCAAGCGAAGTGCCAAATCTGGAGACATATTCAAAATCAATGGCACACGCCACATCTTGTAACTAATTTTCAATATTTGCTAATTATGTCGATTCATACAATCCAGTTAAGTAGACCACAAGGGCATAAGGGTTAACCCGCACTCCGTGCGGTCGTAGGCGCCGATCGGTCGCATATGACTGCGATGCACGGCTCTATAGATTCGCAATGCATAACAGGACGCGATCCACGCGCGGAGCCCAGATTTTTGATTTGCAATCGCGAGCGGAAAACCACAATCCCATGCGGGCGTCGCGGATGAGCTGGCTATCTGGTTCGAATGAAAAAGGGCAACGGTGAGCGGGCGCCCGTTGCGGGCTCGCTCGAAGGTGGAGCGCTTCGATTTTTGGCCATCGCCAGCCAGTACCCAGCATCTCCAGCTTCACGTTATGCACTGTGAGACCGCGGCTGTAATGGCTCCAAAGTCCACTTCTTCGCCGGGGGTAGATCGGGGGTAGCCAAAAGCAAAAAACCCGCAGGGCCGTAAGCCATGCGGGTTTTTCGGGTATGAGTGGCGGAGAGGGTGGGATTCGAACCCACGGTAGGCTCGCGCCTACGCCTGATTTCGAGTCAGGTACATTCGACCACTCTGCCACCTCTCCGCGAGCCGCGCATTATAGCGACGGTTTTTTCCGATTACCAGCTTTTTGTGAAAAGCAGGTAATCGGCATTCATCACGCGGCCGGACGAATGACGTCCAGACCGCCCATGTAGGGGCGCAGGGCGGCCGGCACGACGACCGAACCGTCGGCTTGCTGGTAGTTCTCCAGCACCGCCACCAGCGTGCGGCCAACGGCCAGGCCGGAGCCGTTGAGGGTGTGCACCAGTTCGTTCTTGCCCTGCTCGTTCTTGAAGCGCGCTTGCATGCGGCGCGCCTGGAAGGCTTCGCAGTTCGACACCGACGAGATCTCGCGATAGGTGTTCTGCGCAGGCAGCCACACTTCGAGATCGTAGGTCTTGGCGGCCGAAAAACCCATGTCGCCGGTGCACAGCGCCATCACCCGGTAAGGCAGTTCAAGCTTCTGCAGGATGGCTTCGGCGTGGCCCACCATCTGTTCGAGCGCTTCGTACGACTTGTCGGGGTGGGTGATCTGGACCATTTCGACCTTGTCGAACTGGTGCTGGCGGATCATGCCGCGCGTGTCGCGGCCATAGGCGCCGGCTTCAGAGCGGAAGCACGGCGTATGGGCCGTCATCTTGATCGGCAGCTCATCGGCCTTGAGCAGGCTGTCGCGGACCATGTTGGTCAGCGAAATCTCGCTTGTCGAGATGAGGTACTGCTGTTGAGCGGTGTCGCCGGCACGTTCGACACGGAACATGTCGTCCGCGAACTTGGGCAACTGACCGGTACCGTAGAGCACGTCGGCGTTGACGATGTACGGGGTGTAGCACTCGGTGTAGCCATGCTCGCCAGTCTGCGTATCGAGCATCAGTTGCGCGATGGCGCGGTGCAGGCGGGCGATGCCGCCGCGCATGACGGCAAAGCGCGCGCCCGACAGCTTGGCGGCGGCGTCGAAATCCAGGCCCAGCGCTTCACCGACGTCGACGTGATCCTTGGCCTCGAAATCGAAGCTCGGCACGGTGCCCCAGCGGCGCACCTCGATATTGCCCGACTCGTCCTCGCCCACCGGCACGCTCTCGTGCGGCAGGTTGGGGATGCGCAGCAGGAAGTCGTTGAGCGTGTCCTGCAGCGCTGCCAGGCGTTCTTCGTTCTGCTTGAGTTCATCGCCGATGCCAGCGACCTGGGCCATCACGGCCGAGGCGTCCTCGCCCTTGCCCTTGAGCATGCCGATCTGCTTGGACAGGCTGTTGCGTTGCGCCTGAAGCTCCTGCGTGCGGGTCTGCAGGGCCTTGCGTTCTTCTTCCATGGCAAGGAAGGCAGGGGTATCGAAGGCGACTTTACGCGCCGCCAGACGCTGGGCCACCTGTTCGGTCTGGCCACGAAGAAGTTGAATATCGAGCATGAGTGCTTGGTGAGTTGGAGACCGCCCCCAGGGCGGCAAGTAGCGGGATTGTCTCAAAAACCGTGGCGGCGCGCTCGTTTTGGGCGCGGGCGGGTCATTGACAGGGCCGATGGGCGCCCCCGCATCGTATAGCGAGTCTTTACTTGCGTTGGCCGATGCTTCGTATAGCTTGAAAACAGGTAGCCGTGCTACCGCATCCTTGGAGGGGCCTATGCTTTCGATGCGCGACTGCCTGGATTACTGCGACCTGACCGATGAAGAAGTGGCCCTGTTTGCCGAACATCTGCATCTGCCACCCAACGTGGCCGCGACCGTGGCGTGCGGCCTAGTTCAGACCAAGGAGGGTATTTCGACGCTCGACCACGCGATGGAGGACTTGCTCGGCGACGCCATGCGCTGCGGCCAGTTCGCCAAGGCTGAACACGTGTTGCACGTGTACGCGCAATTTAAAACTGCGCACCCGCTCACCCAGTGATCCTGGCCGCCTCTTGGCGCGGCGATCGTTGTTGATGGGTTGAGCACGACGGCGGATTTCCCGATTCGCCATCTCCAAGCCCGCGACGCGAGGGGATGTCCCGCGCCGCGGGCGACCTGCCACCCAACACCAGCCCGCCCCGTGCGGG
Source organism: Rhodocyclaceae bacterium (assembly GCA_047605765.1). GTDB lineage: Bacteria > Pseudomonadota > Gammaproteobacteria > Burkholderiales > Rhodocyclaceae > JBGVSA01. Next base: position 25,761 of record JASGFB010000006.1, on the reverse strand, counting down.
CTTTTCGTTCATACGCCGGCGCCCTTGAAGGCACGTCGATAGGCCTGCGGCGAGGTCCCCAGCGCGACGGCGAAGTGCTGCCGCAGCGACACTGTCGATCCAAATCCCACGCGGGCCGCCACCTGTTCGACGGGCAATGCGCTCGTCTCCAGCAAGCGTTGTGCGGCGGCCACCCGCTGCGCCGTCAGCCAGGCATTGACGGTGGCGCCGGTGCGGGCGCGAACGTGCCGCGTGAAGGTGCGCCGGCTCATGCGGGCACGCGCGGCCAGGGCATCGAGCGAATGGGGGTGTTCCAGGTGCGCCTGAGCCCACGCCAGCACCTCGAAAAGCCGGTCGCCGTGCCCACTGGCGTCATCGACGACGGGCCGCTCGATGTACTGCGCCTGCCCGCCCTGGCGATGCGGCGGCACCACCAGGTAGCGCGCCGCGCGGCTGGCGGCATCGGCCCCCGAATGCTGGCGCAGCAAGTGCAGGCAGCAGTCGATGCCGGCCGCCGTGCCGGCGGAGGTCACCACGTCGCCCTCATCCACGTACAGCACGTCGGCGTCCAAGGTCACGCGCGCAAAGCGCCGGGCAAATTCAGCGGCGGCGCGCCAATGCGTGGCGGCACGGCGGCCATCGAGCAGACCGGCCTGGGCGACCACAAAGGCGCCCAGGCACAGGCCCACGATGCGTGCGCCACGCGCATGGGCGCGCTGCAAGGCCCGCAGCAAGTCGGCCGGCGCGTCGACCGTTGGGCCAGCCCACGATGGAACGATCACCATGTCCGCCCAAGCCAGGGTGCGCAGGCCATATGCAACGTCCACGCCAAAGCCGGCGCTGGTTGCCAGGCGCCCTGCCCGCGCCGCACAGACGCGCAGTTCGAAGGGGGGCCTGTCGCGCTCGGCGGCTTCGCCGAACACCGCGCACGGCACGGAGAGATGAAACGGGCTGATACCGTCGAAGGCCAGCACGGCAATACGGGTCGGCAGCATGGCTCGGATGGGGCGGACATGAATTGGCCCGATTCTATCGCTGATTGTCATTCGGGCCACTGGGCACCGCACCTGCGGCAGGCCACGATAGCTGCCATGGACGGCGCCGCCGTCACCACTGGAGAACCCACATGCCCACCCCCCGCCGCGCCCTGATCGTCATCGATGTGCAGAACGAGTACTTCAGTGGCCGTCTGCGCATCGAATACCCCGCCCCTGCCCTGTCACTGGCCAACATAGGCCGCGCCATGGACGGCGCCCGCCAGGCCGGGATTCCGGTCATCGTGATTCAACACACGGCCCCGGCGGGCGTACCGGTGTTCCAGCGCGATACACATAACTGGGCCCTGCACACGGAGATCGCGGCGCGGCCCCGTGATCATCACTTCGAAAAGCATTGGCCCAGCGCCTTTACCGGCACCGATCTTGCCGCATGGCTTGCCGAGCGGTACATCGACACCCTAAGCGTCGTCGGCTACATGACGCAAAACTGCGTAGACAGCACCATCAAAGAGGCCATGCACCGAGGGCTCGCCGCCGAATGCCTGATCGACGCCACCGGCACCCTGCCTTACGCCAACAGCGCTGGCCGTGTCAGCGCCGAGACGGTGCAGCACACGCAAGCGGTGATCTTTCAATCCAATTTCGCCGCCGTGCTCAGTACCGATGAATGGCTGAGCGCTGTCGCGGATCAACGCGCAGTGGCGCCGGATAATGTGCTGATGTCATACGAGCGAGCACAGTCAACCGCCGCCTGAAACCCCACTGCGGGCTGTCCACAGCGCCGGACAGCCCGCCGTCTCCGCGGCCTCCTCCAGCACGTTTCGTCCTCCTCGTTCGCACGCCGCAGCGCATCGGAATTGCTCGAACCGGACGAGAGCACAGCGATTTCTCTGAGCGAATCAGGTCGCTGCCCATTGGGTTATTGCAACCTTTAATAATGCAGCGCTCGTCTTTTGCCCGCCATCAATACCCCTCGCATTCCTACGTCGGCGCCCCGGTTCATATCAAAACGCAGGGCACCTGTATCACCCTATATTTCTGACGCCCCGGATGCAGCACATATTCAAGAACAACAAACATTGTTTTTTCTTACGGCGCAAGTCATTGCGCCACCAGATCACCATCACAAGGACGGGCTCGACGAATGAACCCCAAGAAAATTTTGAAGGCCGGCATCGTCGGCTGCGGCAAGGTCGGGGATTTCCACGCCCGCGCTTTTGCATCCTCATCCATCAGCCATCTGAGCGCCGTCTGTGACAATGACCTGGCGCGCGCCCAAGCCTTCGCGTCCCGCTTTGGCGACGTACGCGCCTATGACAACGTCGAAACCATGATCTCGGCCGAACGGCTCGACGTGGTGAGCATCTGCACGCCCCACCCGGTACATGCCAAGCCGGCGGTGACCGCCGCCGATCTGGGCTGCCACGTCATCATCGAAAAACCGCTCGCCTCCAACCTGGCGGACTGCGACGCCATCATCGAAGCGGCAGAACGCAACAAGGTCATGGTCGGCACCATGGTGCAACGACGCTTCTACCGCCCGTGCATGCGCATCCGCCAGGCCATCGACGCCGGCAAGATCGGCAAGCCGGTGCTGGGCATGGTCACCATGCTGGGCTGGCGCGATCAGGCCTATTACGCCAGCGATGCATGGCGCGGCACCTGGCAGGGCGAAGGCGGTGGCGTCATGGTCAATCAGGCGCCCCACCAGTTGGATCTGCTGCTGTGGTACATGGGCGAGGTGGAAGAGGTCTACGGCGTCTGGAAGAACCTCAATCACCCGTACATCGAGGTCGAAGACACCGCTGTGGCGGTCATCAAGTTCCGCAGCGGCGCAATCGGCAACATCGTTGTCAGCAACAGCCAGAATCCGGCGCTGCACGGCAAGGTGCACATCTTCGGCGACAACGGCGCCGGGGTCGGCGTGCAGACAGATGGTGGCGCTATGTTCATCGCCGGCACCTCGACCATCGCCGAGCCACCCTACAACGATCTATGGACGATACCGGGTGAAGCCGGACTGCTCGAAGACTGGCAGCGGCAAGATCGCGAGGTCTTCGGCGGGCAGGATTTCATGTACCACTACCACGCCGAACAGATCGAGGATTTTCTGCAGGCCATCGCACGTGGCAGCCGCCCGCTGGTAGGCGCCCGCGACGGCCGCGACGTAGTGGAACTGTTCACCGCGATCTATGAGAGCACCCTGCGCAATACCGTCATCAAGTTTCCCCTGAAGTAAAAAAACGGGAGACGACATGTATATCGGCTACAACCAAGCCTGCACGCGGGATTGCTCCACGCTCGTCAAGGATCTGGAGCTGTGCGAACGGGTCGGCTTCGACTTCATCGAAATCCGACTCGACATGCTGTCGGATTACCTCAAGACCCATCACGTCGACGAACTGAAGGCGTTTTTCCGCAGCAGCAGATTACGTCCGCATGCCCTCAACGCGCTGTATCTGTATCCCGAACTATTCTCGGCGCGTGACGACGCCGGCAAGCGCGATGCGCTGCTGGCGGAGTTCATCTCCGGCTGCCAGGTGGCGCAGGCCATCGGTAGCGAGTATTTCATCGTCGTACCGCCGCTGCAGCGTGATCCACTCGGCGGCCCCTTCATCGGCAACTGGCCAGACACTTTCGACAACTGCGTGCGCATTCTGTCGAGGCTGGCCGATCTGGCGGCCCCTTATGGCGTGAAGCTGTGCTTCGAGCTGGTTGGTTTCGAGCGTAGCAGCGTGCGCACGGTCGCCCAGGCCAATGAGATCGTGACCGCCGTGGGCCGCGACGATGTCGGCTTTGTGTTTGATTCCTACAACCTGTTTCTTTATGACGAGGAGGAGAGCTTCGCGCGCATGCGCGACGTGGACCCGAAAAAGATATTCGCCATCCACATCAACAATGCCGACGACGTGCCCGCGCCCCTGCGCGGCCAGGACAAACGCCGCTTCTGTGACAGCGGCGTGATGGACCTGGGCCATTTTCTGCGCCACGTGAAAGCCACCGGATACCAGGGCATGGTGTCCATCGAAACCTTCCGCCCCGAGTACTGGCACATGGCGCCCGAAGAGGTGATTCGCCGCGCCTATGAAACCACGCGTCAGTGCCTGCTCGATTACGGCTGTCTGGCGGCGGGCCAATAACAATAATCGAAACAAGGAAGCACCATGACTCCTCTGATGTTCGTCGGGGTTATCGTCCTGGCGGTAATCCTGTTGAGCGTGTTGACGCTCAGGTACAAAGTCCACCCCGTCATCACGCTGTTCCTGGTCGCGCTGCTGATCGGGATACTGACCGGCCATGACGTCGTCGAATCCATCACCCTGATCAAGAAGTACTTTGGCAGCACCCTGTCCGGCATCGGCGTGCTGATCATCTTCGGCGCCACCATCGCCAGCGGCATCAACGATACGGGCGCAGCCACGAGCATCGCCAACTTCTTCATCCGCCTGTTCAAGGGCAAGCGCCTCGAACTGGCCCCGGCGCTCACTGGTTTCATCATGAGCATCCCGGTGTTCGGTGATATCGCCATCGTGCTGAACGCGCCCATCGCGGCTGTGCTGGCCAAGCGCAAGAAGATCAGCATGGCGGTGATGGCGCCGATGGTGAACCTCGGCCTCACCCTGACCCATGGCCTGGTGCCTCCGACGCCGGGCATTCTGGCGGTAGCCCTGCTATTGGGTGCCGACATCGGCACAGTCATCTTCTGGGGCCTGATCTGCTCGGTCATCTCGTTCGTGCTGTCCTACCTCATCGCACGCCCCTTCCTGGCCCGTGCCGAGTTCATCGAGCCGCTGGACAGCTTTGCCGAGGGCGTGCAGCCGGTACAAGCTGGCGCCGGCGTCGGCAAGCTGCTGATCGAGGGTAAGAACACCCCGGGGGCGCTGGCTGCTTTCGCGCCGGTATTGATCCCGGCCGTGATGATCGCCATCGGTTCGTTCGCCAAAATGGTGTGTGAAAAGGGCACCACGATGTACAAGGTCTTCGAGACCGTCGGCGACAGCACCATCGCATTGTTCTGCGGCATCCTGGCGGTGGCCTTCCTGGTCTTCAGCCGCAAGGACACCGTAGTGGAAAAGGCCAATGAACAAGGCTATCAACTCACCCGGCAAAGCGGTTTCTGCGAGATCGTGTTCGACAACTGGGTCGTGCGCGCCCTGCTGATCGCCATTGGCCCGCTGTTGATCACCGCCATGGGGGGCGCCATGGGCGGCATCCTGCGCGAGAACAGCGCAATCACCGAGATCGGCAACCTGGTGGCAGCCAGCCAGTTCCCCAAGCTGCTTGTTCCCTTCGTCGTCTCGGCGGTCCTGATGGCCGTGTGCGGTTCGATGACCACCGCCTCGATGGCGGCCGCGGGCCTGCTGGCGCCGATGGCCCCCATGCTCGGGCTGTCGCCGGTCACCATCTCGCTAGCCATCGGCAGCGGCGTGATGTGCTTCTGGCACGTCAACAACAGCGGCTTCTGGGTGTTCTCGTCGCTCTACAACATGAACGCGCGCCAGGGCCTCAAGTACCTCACCACAGTGAATGCGCTCGGTGGGGTCGTCGCCTTCGCCGCCCTATGCGTTTTCAATCTGGCCGGTCTGGTCTGATCTGCGGGCAAGCGCGCGAGCAGCGTCGCGCGCGACCCGACGCAACAAAAAAGCCCGGCACTACGTGTGCCGGGCTTTTTCTTTGCAACGAGCGATGTTTTACTGGATGGTGTAGGCCAGATAATCCTTGGTGATTTCTTCGTTGAGTTCCTGGCCCAGGCCCGGCAGATCCGGGATGAAATAGACGCCGTTGACCGGTTGGTAGTCATGCGTACACAGCTCGCGGATGCAGTGCTTCAAGCCGTGCGTGTGGTGCTCGTGAATGATGAAGTTCGGGATGGCGGCTTCCAGGTGCAACGCCGCTGCCGTCGACACCGGCCCACCACAGATGTGCGCTTGCACCGTTGCATCGTAGATGTTGGCGTAATCGCAGATCTTCTTGCCTTCGGTCAGCCCGCCGCACAAGCACAGGTCAGGCTGGATCACGGCCACGGCCTGCTTCTCGAACAGATCACGATAACCCCAGCGCGTGTATGAGCGCTCGCCCGTTGCCACCGGGATGTTGATGCTGCGCGCGACCAGCGCCATGTTGTCCATGTTCAACGGATGCACCGGCTCTTCGTAGAAGAAGATGTTGTGCTTTTCGATGGCACGGGCGAACTGGATCGCCGAGTTGGTGCCCAGCAGCGAGTGGATCTCGACGATGATGTCGACATCCGGCCCGACCGCCTCGCGCATGGCGGCGATACGCTCTTCGCCCATGCGAAGCTGGCTCGTATGCAGCAGGCCGAAGTAGTTCTGATTGATCTCCCAATCGAGGGGCGGGCCGCCGTTGTAATCCACCTGGAGCGGATCGACCTTGATGGCGGTGTAGCCTTCGGACACTGCCTTGCTGGCCGCCGCCGCATAGTGCTCGGGGCGGGTCAGCATCTGGTGCGTATCGCTCCAGCCAAACTGCAACTGGCTGGCATAGGAACGCAGGGTGTCGTTGGTCTTGCCGCCCAGCAATTGATAGATCGGCGCGTTGAGCACCTTGCCCTTGATGTCCCACAGGGCGATGTCGATGGCGCTCATGCCGGCATAGAACACATTGCCGCCGCCCATCCCCCAGAAGGTGGCGCGGAAGAGGTTCTCCCAGATCGCTTCGATCTTCATCGGGTCCTTGCCCAGGATGCGCGGCGCCAGATCGCGCACCATGCCGACACCGGCCTTGGCGCCGGCGCCATACGCCAGCCCCACTTCGCCCAGACCACTGACGCCTTCATCGGTGTTGATGCGCACGATCACCGGATTGAAGCGCGCCATGCGCGGATCGCGGCGATTCACCTCGCAATCGAAGATCTCGACACTCGTGATTTTCATGACACTTCCTCCTCACTTGATGATTCCGCACTCGGCGGATTCCGATACCGCTCGGCCTTGCCCGGCCGCTTGCCCGCTACTTGCCCACAGCGCCTTGCACACGCGGCACGCGCAGAGTCAGCAGAACCAGGAAAGACATCACGCAGAGCATGGCTTCGACCATGAACACACCGTTCGAGCCGTACGACTGCGCGACGTAGCCAAGCCCCTTGTTGGCGAGAAAGCCGCCGAGGCTCGAACACGAATTGATGAAAGCGATGCTCACCGCCAATCCGGCGGGCGACAGCAACGAAGGCGGGATGGCCCAGTACGGGCCGTAGAAACTGAGGATGCCAAAGCCAAAGAGCACCAGACCGAACATGCGCATCCCCATCGACGGCATGCAGGCGATGACGAGGAAAGCCACGCCGGTGAGCAGCATGGGCAATCCGGCGTGCCATTTGCGCTCACCGGTCTTGTCCGAATGCGCGCCCCACATGGGCATGGCAAACATGGCACAGACGAAGGGCAGCGCCATGATGAGGCCGACCTGCGTATCGGTGAGCCCATCGGCAAATTGCTTGACCTGCCCCGGCAGCCAATAGTTGGACGCCTGGGAGGCCGCCTGGATGAACATGTAGACCAGGGCCAGCTTCCACAGTGTGGCGTTGCCCAGCACATCCGCCAGCCGCAACGTGCCGGTGTTGCCCTTGCCGGCGTTCTCGCGTGCCAGTTCGGCGGTCAGCCAGTCACGTTGTGGCGGCGTCAGCCAACGCGCGTCCTGCGGCGTGTCTGCCAGCACGAACAAGGTTGCCACGCCAAGCAATACGGTCGGCACGCCCTCGATGGCAAACAGCCAACGCCAGCCCTCGTAGTTGGGCGTATTGACGTGTTCGACGATCCAACCGGACATCGGCGCGGCGATCACCGTGGACACCGCGATGGCCAGCATGAACAGCGAGGTGACACGGGCGCGCTCTTTGGCGGGGAACCAGCAGGCCAGGTAATAGATCATGCCGGGAAAGAAACCCGCCTCGAACACGCCCAACAGAAAGCGCGCGCCGATGACCTGGTCCACGTTCTGCGCAAAGAACATGAGGCAGGTCACCAGTCCCCAGCCAATGATGATCGATGCGATCCAGCGCCGCGCACCGAAGCGCTGCAGCAGCATGTTGGCCGGTATCTGAAAGAGCAGGTACGAGATGAAGAATGCCGAGGCGATGTTGCCGAAGTCGGTTTTCGAGATGTTCAGCGCATCGTTCATCTGCAACGCGGCAAAACCGACGTTGACGCGGTCCATGTAGTTGAACAGGTACAGCACGAATGCGAAGGGAATGATCTTTCGCTTGACCAGCCTGATGATGCTGTCGCCTGACGGTGGCGAACTGACGGTATCCATGGTGCTTCCTCCTCCTTGCGTCCATGGCGCGGATCGCGCCACGCCGGCTCATCTGATGGGTCGATCGACCATGGAGCCTTGCAGCGCAATCTATGAGGGCGGGACGACGAGGGTCAATCGCGTGGACATGCCACATGACATATCAGCACCTCTTATATCGGATGACTGCTGCGAAACCCGCGTGCACGGGCAAGGGACAAGGATCGATTCGACGCCTGATATATCAGCGACCAGGCCGGGTATTCATTCAGGCCACGACGCCGACGCGCCGCTCGGACGCTCGTCGGGCACGCCGATTCAGCCCTTGAGGTGTCTCAAGCAGGGGGAGACGACTTCGGGCGCACCATCGCTCAACGTGCGCTGCGCCCCGGTCGACGGCTCACAACATGGAGGCGTCCCCTATGCGGCAACCGTTCGGGAGACCCATCGACATCCCCAGGTCGCTGACGGATGTGGTGGAAGAGAAGATTCGCAACATGATCCTCTGCGGCGATCTTGAGCTGGGCGAGCAGATCTCCGAAGCCAAGCTGTCGGAACTGTTCAACCTGAGCAAGACGCCGATCCGTGAGGCCCTGCTCCGCCTGAGCGCAGGTGAGCGTCTCATCGAAATCAAACCGCGCTGCGGCAGCTTCGTCTTTTCGCTGACCACCAAAGAAATCGACGACATCGCCACCACGCGTCGTGCTCGAACAGGGCGCCCTGCGCGCCGCCATGCGATCGAACCGCACGGCACTGCTGGCCGAGCTGGGCAAGAATCTGGCGGCCTGCGAAAGCCTGCAGCACAAGATGGATCTGGCGGCCTACCGCAAGCTCGACCATCACTTTCACCGCATATTCGTCGAGCACGCCAACAACCCTTACCTGTCGGAGATGCACCGCATCATCACGACCAAGGTGCTGGCGATGAGAAACCGCCTCACTTTTTCGCAGGAATACGTACTCAACTCCATCGCCGAGCATGCGGCTATCGTACGCGCGCTCATGGGCGACGACGTCGATACCGCCTGCGCCATCGTTCGCAGCCACATCCACAGTGGATTCACCGAACGCGCCCGGCGCCTGCTGAGCCAGCAATGAGGCGGCCCGCACGCCGCGCCGCCGGCCCGCGCGAAGACGAAAAAAAGCCCGGCGCCTTGCGGTGCCGGGCCAAGAGGACAAGCCTGCAGTCAAATCATTTGGCGTAGAACCATTGTTGCGGCAATGAGGGCCCCGGCGTCGGGTAAGACCACCCCGCCGGCATATCCTCGAACACATTGGTCAGCTTGTTCTTGCGGATGGCCGGGTCCTTGGGCGGACGCACCAGGCCCATCATCTCGAACTCGTCGGCGGCATCCTGAAGGATCTCCTTGAACAGCTTGTCGGCCTGCGCCTGCGACGACGCGGTCTGCCATTGCGTGTACAGATCGAGGCGCTTCTTCATGCTGGCGGTCGGTTCCTCGCCCTGCTTGCCACCGGACAGATACCACTTCACCCACAGCAGACTCTGGCGCGACTCCTGCGGATGCACCGCCACGATGCCGCGCGGATTCATCGTGATGTCCAGGCCTCCGGCCAGTTGATCGACGCTGATGTCATAGTCGTTGCTGTTGGCGCGGTTGTAGAACAGCGAACGGTCAGAAGCCAGGATCACCAGCTCGACACCGGCCTTGGCCCATTGCTTGCGCACGATTTCCAGCGCCTGCACCTGCTGCGCCAGTTGCACGGCGGCGATCACGTTGAGCGACACGCGCTTGCCATCGGCATACAGGCGGTAGCCGGCGCCATCACGCGTCTTGAGGCCCAGCTTGTCGAGCAGTTCGTTGGCCTTCTTGAGGTCGTACTTGGTGAACTGCGTGGCGAGCTGTTCGTTGTACCACTTCGATTGCTTGATCGGCCCGATCTGCCAGGGCGTACCCTGCCCCAGGTAGACGATCTTGTTGATTTCGTCGCGATCGGTGGCAAGCGACAACGCCACGCGGAAATCCTTGGTGCGAATCAGCTTGCGCAGATCGTCGTTCTTGGTGGTGTAGTTGAGGAACATGCCCACCGAGTTGGCCGACAGCGGCGGCAGGCCCAGCACCTTGTAGTCACCCTTGGCGGCGTTCTTCATCAGGATCGGCCGGTTCTGGATCAGGTAGATGTGCCGATGCTGGAAATCCAGCTCGCCATTGATCGCTGCCAGCAGGATGGTCTCCACCGACGAATTGATCTGCATCTGCAGCGTGTCGATGTACGGCAGCTGGTTGCCGGCCGTATCGATCTGCCAGAAGTACGGGTTGCGCTCCAGCACCACGCGCGAGGCGGTCCCCGTGTAGGGCTCCTTCACCACCCACGGGTCGAGCGTCGGACGCTCGGGGTTGCCCCAGCGCGAAGCCAGCTCGATGTCGCCGCACTTGCTGCGCATCAGCGTGCCCCAGTCCTTGGTGGCCGACTTGGCCAGCTCGTCCGCCAGCTTGGGGTTGTACTTGGGATGGAACTGCGCGCAGTACTTCTTCTGGTAGAAGGTCGGATGCTGGTTGGTGGGCAGCGCCAGCGCTTCGAGGAAGCCCAGGTACGGGCCGGCGAACTTGAAGCGCACCGTGTAGTCGTCGATCTTGCTGGTCTCGACGTAGTGTTCCTTCACCACATAGGCCGACAGGGGCGAAGCGATGAACTCCTTGTTGCCCATCAGATCGTTCATCGAGAACAGCACGTCGTCCGCCGTGAAGGGCGAACCGTCCGACCAGCGCATACCGGGCCGCAGCTTGAAGACATACTCCGAGCCGTCGGGGCTCATCGTCCAGCTTTCCGCCACGTTCGGTTCCACGCTGTTGAAATCCATGCTCCAGCGCGTCAGCCCCTGGTTGCCGACCATGCGCAGAATGGCGTTGTAGTCGCCGTCCGCGCGCATGGCGGTGCGCAATCGGCCACCATAGAGGCCAACCTTGGTCAGCGGCTTGATGACCTGCGGCTTGGTCGGCAGACGTTTGTCGACGGCTTCGAGCTTGCCCTCCTTGACCAAAGCGTCGAGCGCGGGCGATTGCTGAAAGGCATATGCCGCCACCGGCGCCAACGCGGCACCGGCAGCCAATAGCACACCCCGTTTCAGGGACGGCGGTATTGCGAAAGACATGACTTCCTCCTAGGTGTTCGCTGTCGGAGTGGTTCCGATTCTTGTTATGTTGTGAATTCAGATGCCTTGCGGTGGGTAGTGGAATTCACCCCGGTAGTTGGACGCGTTGTGGTGCGGATACTTGATCGGCGCGTACACCGGTGACACCGATGCCGGCCGGTCCTGCGTGTAGATGTACATGCGCTGCGCATCCCACAGGATGATCTCGTCGCGCGCGTCGCCGGTCAGGTCGATGACCTCGGCGCACAGGTCCGGATGCCCGTCGTCCGGGAAGCGCACCACCACCCGGCCCTGCCCGTCCATCAAGCCGCCATGGGTCACGTTGCCGTTGAGCAGCACCAGGTCGCGGCCGTCGCCGGTCCAGTTCACCGGTGTGAGCAGATTGCCGTTGCAGGTGGGCTCCGATTGGTGGATCAGCTCGCCCTTGCAGTCGAACACGTAGACGATGCCCTGGTAGCCCCAATAGGTGACCACGCACAGTTCGAGGCCGCGGCGCTCGGGTTGGAAATTACCCACACTGATGCGCTGCACGTGCCCCAGCATGTGCTTCTTGACGATCTCGCCCTGCAGATTGGCGATCATGAAGCCTTCGTCGCCGGAGGCGATACCGATCTGCGCTTCGGGCACGTCCGGATCCCAGCGGCCGATGAGGATTTCATCGGTGTGGTCGGTCGGCACCGGCAGCGTCCACAACAACTTGCCGTCGTCATCGACCAGGTGGTAGCCGACGAACATTTCGTCGCGGCCGTCGCCGTCCACATCTGCGGTGTACGGGAAGTGCCCCGTGATGCCCTCGTGGAAGAACCACAGCGGGTGCAGTTCGTTGTCGAAGGCCCACACACGGCTGTAGCGATCCTTGATCAGGATGTCGCTCGGGCGCCCGGTGCCGCGCAGATCGGCAATGCGAATGGCATCGACATTCACACGATCGAAGGCGTATTTCTTGAACGGCAGGCTGTGCAGGCTGCTGTCGGGTTGCTCGGACTTGGGTGTGGCGATGGACTTTTTCACCTGCCCGGTGCGGCCATCGAGAATCATCAACTTGAAGTCGCGCGCCATGATGACTTCGTCGATGCCGTCGCCATCGATATCGCACACCTGCATCGGCAGGTCGGCCGACAGCAGCACGTGATCGGGCTCGGTGGACGGCTCGCCCAGTTGCCACAGCACCTTGCCGTCGAGGTCGATGGCGGTCAGGCAACTGATGTGGGCATAGGCATCCTTGTAGCCGCGCTTCTGGTGCTGGGCCAGCACGATGAACATCTCGTCGGTGCCGGTCAGGTGCCCGAAGCGAATCTGACGCGCGGTACCGAAGTTCTTCAGATCGATGGTCTTCCACAGGCGCGGCTGTGGGTATTGCGTGCGCAACGCGGTCAGCGACACTGCGTCGCGCGCCTCTTGCGCCAGCCACGCGGCGTGCTGGGCGCCATTCATGCTGACGGCGACATCGGTGAATTGCGCCGGCATGCGGGCGCTCAGGCCGACCTTGCCCTGCGCATAGCCGGCATCGCGCACTTCGAGTACGGGGGTACCGTCCACGAACGCACGGAGGGTGTTGCCCTGGCATTCGACGCGCAGGCGGTAGCGTTGATCGGTGTCCCAGGCGAAATCGACGGCGCCCAGTTCGATGAGATCTTCCTGATCGCGGCGGGCGATCAACACACGACCGCCATCGAAGCCAAAGAAATAATGGCGGCGAGCGTGCGTGTAGCGGAACACGATGCCCACCGGCGCCGCGCTGGACAGCGGCCGCACCAGCACTTCATAGGCGTAGTCGGACCAGCGCGCATCCCCCGCCACCAGCACCGGCCAATGGTCGGTGATGGCCATCTGCGGGCGCGTCTGCTCCATGTACTTGCGCCCGCCGTCCTCGGTGACGATCCAGGTCGGGCCGAGCCAGCCCCACCATACGACGGGGTCATACCACTGCCCCTTGAACCCTTCGGTCGGGTAATAGTGATACTCGCCAATGGCTGAATGCTTGGGGTCGAAAGGGAACGGTCCGATGGCGAATTCATCGAACCGGTCTTGCAGCAAAACCGTGTCCATGGCGTCTCCGTCTGTAGCTTGGCTGATGTTGATAACGTTATCAGCACCTCAACGGGTGAGATTGTTAGCGTTATCAATCGCAAGGTCAACTGTGTTGGAGCAACATTTGGGCAAACCCCGATACGTCTTTACCGGTATCGCGCCGATGCACAGGCTGCACTTGCGTGCACAGCGCACCCGGACAGCGAAGCATCCGTGGCATCATGCGCTCAGTGTTTAAACTCGAGCCGCGGGCCCTGGCACCGCGCCTATCGCAAGGAATACATCGTTGGCGAGGCAAAGCAAACCACGTTCTTCGGACGACCCGACCTCTCGCGTCACCATCGGCGAAGTCGCCCACGAGGCCGGCGTATCGATGCAGACCGTTTCACGGGTGGTCAATGACAACCGCAACGTTTCGGACGCCACCCGCGAACGCGTGCTGGCGGCCATCGCCAAGCTCGGCTACCGCCCCAATGTGCTGGCCCGCAGCTTCACCAGCGGGCGCACACACACACTGGGCGTGATCGGCTTCAACCTGGGCTTCATCAGCACCGACCTGCACCAGGGGATGGCGCGTGAGGCGGCCGCGCGCGGTTATGCGCTGCAACTGAAAACGCTGTCGGATCTGACGCGCGAACACGTCGAAGAAACCCTGCTGTCGCTCCTCGATCAACGCATCGAAGGCATCCTGTGGGCCATTCCGGATACCGTCCGCAACAGCGGCTGGGTCAGTGAGGAAGCGCTCGCCCGCGTCAGCGTGCCGATGGTGTTCCTGTCCTTCCAGCCGCGCCACGGCCTGACCAGCATCGGCTTCGACAACTACGGCTGCGGCCGTCTGGCCACGCAGCACCTGATCGATCAAGGGCGCACACGCATCGGGCATATTTCGGGGCCGCTCGACTGGTGGGTGGCGCGCGAGCGCGTGCGCGGCTGGCGAGACGCGCTGCAGACTGCCGGCCTGGCGGCGCCCGACAGCGCACTGGCCGAAGGCGACTGGCTGCCCGAATCCGGCGCCACCGCTTTTGCGCGCCTGCTGGCCGCCGGCCCGGCGCCGGACGCGGTGTTCGTGGCCAATGACCGCATGGCCCTGGGAGTGCTGCTGGCAGCCCACGAAAGAGGTTTGCGGATTCCGCAGGATCTGGCCGTGGTGGGCGTCGACAGCATCCTCGAGAGCGCCTGTTTCTACCCGCCCTTGACCACCGTGCGGCAGGACAAATCACACCACGGCGAAGTCGCCGTCGCGGCGCTGGTGCGGCAGATCCAGGCGCGCCATGCGCGCAGTGTCGATCCACTCGATGATCTGCCAACCCTCGGCCAGCATCTGGTGGCGCGCAAATCCGGCTGACGCCGGATTTCAGTCGTCCTTGCCGGCGTCTTCGTCGAGCTTGCGCAGGAAGGCCATTTTTTCGGCGATCTTGCCTTCTAGGCCGCGTGGCACCGGCGCATACCAGCCCGGCTCGCCAATGCCGTCCGGCAGATAGGTTTCACCGGCGGCATAGGCGTGCGGCTCGTCATGCGCATAGCGGTAGGCGTGGCCGTAACCCAGTTCCTTCATCAGGCGCGTCGGCGCGTTGCGCAGGTGCACCGGCACCTCGCGCGACTTGTCCTGCTTGACGAAGGCCATGGCCTGGTTAAAGGCCATGTAGCCGGCATTGCTCTTGGCCGCCACCGCCAGATAGATCACCGCCTGCCCCAGGGCCAGTTCGCCTTCCGGCGAGCCCAGGCGCTCATAGGTTTCGGCTGCGTCATTGGCGATCTGCATGGCGCGCGGATCGGCCAGGCCGATGTCTTCCCAGGCCATGCGCACGATGCGCCGCGCCAGATAGCGCGGGTCGGCCCCGCCGTCGAGCATGCGGCACAGCCAATAGAGCGCGCCGTCCGGGCTGGAGCCGCGCACCGACTTATGCAGCGCCGATATCTGGTCGTAGAAGTTGTCGCCGCCTTTGTCGAAGCGCCGTGCGTTGAGCGTCAGGGCATTTTCGACGAAGTGGGCGTCGATGCGGCCGACGCCGGCAGCATGCGAAGCCGTGTCGGTCTGCTCCAGCAGATTGAGAAAGCGTCGCGCATCGCCATCGGCATACCCCACCAGCGTGGTGATGGCGGCCTCGTCGAATTCGAGGTGTGACAACGCCTTGTCGCGCGCGCGCTCCAGCAAATGGCGCAGTTCGTCCTCGGTCAGGCTCTTGAGCACATACACCTGGGCGCGCGACAGCAAGGCCGCGTTGACTTCGAACGAGGGGTTTTCGGTGGTGGCGCCGATGAAGGTCACCAGGCCCGATTCAACATAGGGCAGCAAGGCGTCCTGCTGCGACTTGTTGAAACGATGGATTTCATCGACGAACAACAACGTGTGGCGCCCGCTGGTGGCCAGCGTCTGCTCGGCCTGTTCCATCGAGGCGCGGATATCCTTGACGCCGGCGAACACCGCCGACAGCGCGATGAAAGCGCTATTGAAGGCATTCGCGGTAAGCCGCGCGATGGTGGTCTTGCCCACGCCGGGCGGCCCCCACAGAATCATCGAGTGCGGCTTGCCGGACTGGAACGCCAGACGCAGCGGCTTGCCCTCGCCCAGCAGGTGCGACTGGCCGATCACCTCATCCAGCGCATGCGGCCGCAGCAGTTCGGCCAGCGGCACACGCCCGCTGGGGGCTTGGGCGGAAAACAGATCGTCCATCTACCTGACCCAGGCCGCCTTATTCGCCGACCACGTCGGCGCCCTTGGGCGGCGTGAAGTGGAAGGCATCGGCGCTCACCGCCGGATTGCGCTCGAACCCGCTGAAGCGCAGCACGGTGGTCTGGCCGAAGTTGTCGCGGACTTCCATGGCCTGCGGCAGGCCGCCCTTGAAGCCCATGCGCACGTGCTGAAAGCCGGCTTCGTTGTTCTTGGGCTTGGCATCGATCCACGCCAGCCCGCCCGCTTCGCCGCCATCCGACAGGTCAAAGTTTTTGTCCAGCGCGTTGTCGCCGGCCAGCAGCGCCGCCGGGCTGGAGCCCAGCGCCTGCCCCATCGCCTTGACCACCACCTGGTTCAATTCCTTGTCGTAGGACCACAGCTTGGCGCCATCGCCGACGATCAACTGGCTGTACGGCTTTTCGTAGGTCCAGCGGAATTTGCCGGGACGCTGGAAGACCATGGTGCCTGAGGCCTGCTGGCCGGCCTTGCCGGAGCGCATCACGACGTTCTGCTCGAAACTGGCGCGCGCCGTGCGCGTGCCGCTGAGAAATTGCTTGAGTTGGTCCAGCGCGTCCGAAGCGTGGGCAGCGGACAGGGGCAGGACAAACGCGGCCAATGCCGCAATGAGGCGATTCATGATGTCGGGTCCATTCGTGCGACAGCGGCCCACCGTCGGGGGGCCGCTGCCGGTTACTCTTCGCGCGGCGCCGGTGCGATGACTTCGCGGTTGCCGTTGGCCGTCATGGCCGATACGACGCCGGAACGCTCCATTTGTTCGATCAGGCGCGCGGCGCGGTTGTAGCCGATGCGCAGATGGCGCTGCACCAGCGAAATCGAGGGGCGGCGCGTCTTGGTGACGATGTCGACAGCCTGGTCGTACAGGGGGTCGGCCTCGCCTGCGCCGGCGTCGCCACCATCGGCGGCCCCCAGCAGATTGCCCTCGCCGTCATCGCTGCCGCCGGACAGGATGCCTTCGACATAATCCGGCTCGCCGCCGACGGCCTTGAGGTGCTCGACCACCTTGTGCACTTCACCGTCATCGACGAAGGCACCATGCACACGCGTAGGCAGGCCGGTGCCGGGCGCCAGGTAGAGCATGTCGCCCATGCCGAGCAGCGATTCGGCGCCCTGCTGGTCGAGAATGGTGCGCGAGTCGATCTTGCTCGATACCTGGAAGGCCATCCGCGTGGGCACGTTGGCCTTGATCAGGCCGGTGATCACATCCACCGACGGACGCTGCGTCGCCAGCACCAGGTGGATGCCGGCCGCGCGCGCTTTCTGCGCCAGGCGGGCGATGAGTTCTTCGACCTTCTTGCCGACCACCATCATCAGGTCGGCCAGTTCGTCGATGACCACCACGATCATCGGCATGGTGCCCAGCGGCTCGGGGCTGTCCGGCGTGATGCTGAACGGATTGGTCTTGGGCGTACCGGCCTTTTCGGCTTCCTGGACGACCTTGTTGTAGCCGGCCAGATTGCGCACGCCCAGGCCCGACATCAGCTTGTAGCGGCGCTCCATCTCGCCCACGCACCAGTTGAGCGCGTGCGCGGCGTGCTTCATGTCGGTCACCACCGGCGCCAGCAGATGCGGGATGCCTTCGTAGACCGACAATTCGAGCATCTTGGGGTCGATCAGGATCAGCCGCACACGGTCGGCTTCGGCCTTGTAGAGCAGCGACAGGATCATGGCATTGATCCCCACCGACTTGCCCGAACCGGTGGTACCGGCCACCAGCAAGTGCGGCATCTTGGCCAGATCGGCCACCACCGGATTGCCGCCGATGTCCTTGCCGAGCGCCACCGTCAGCGGCGAGGCCATGTTGTGGTAGACCTGCGAGCCGATGATCTCGGACAGGCGCACGGTCTGCCGCTTGGGGTTCGGGATTTCCAGGCCCATGCAGCTCTTGCCGGGGATGCTCTCGACCACGCGGATGCTCATCACCGACAGCGCGCGCGCCAGGTCCTTGACGAGATTGACGATCTGCGCGCCCTTCACGCCCACCGCCGGATCGATTTCGTAGCGCGTGATCACCGGCCCCGGATAGGCCGCCAGCACTTTGACCTCCACCCCGAAGTCGGCCAGCTTGCGTTCGATCAGGCGCGAGGTGTATTCGAGCGATTCCACCGACGGCGGCTCGACGTCGTAGCTCGGCTCATCGAGCAGCGACAACGCCGGCAAGGCCCCCGTCGCCATGTCGGCGAACAGCACCTGCTGGCGCTCTTTTTCGACGCGCTCGGACTTGACCGCCTCGGCCTTCTTGGGCGGCTCGATGTGGATCTCAACCGGTGGCGCCTCGTCGCGCTTCTTGCGTTCTTTTTTGACCTTTTCTTCGCGCTGCACGGCAATCTGGTGGCCGGCGCGGCGATCGCGCCAGGCATCGGCCTGGCCGACGCACCACAGCGCCGCGCGTTCGAGGCCATGGCCGATCTTTTCGAGAGCCGACAACCACGAGAAATTACCGAACAGCGACAGGCCGCCGGCCCACAGGGCCAACAGCAGCAAAGTGCCACCGGTAAAACCGAGATAGCGCACGAAGAAGCCGCCGACCTCGGCGCCGATGACGCCGCCCGGCGCATTGGGCAGCGACGAGTGCAACGAATAGAAGCGCACCGCTTCGATGCCGCAACTGGTCAGCAGCAAGACGAGGAAGCCGGCCACCACGATGAAGAACGAACGCTTGTCGCCGTTCAGTTCGTGGCGGAAGCGCTGGCCGCCGATGGCCAGCCCCCAGAACAGGAACACCACCCACCACCAGGCAGACAGGCCGAACAGCAGCAGCATGACGTCGGCAAGCCAGGCACCGAAGCGGCCGCCGGGATTGGTGACGGCCTGCGTGGCCACGGCATGGGACCAGCCAGGGTCGGCCTTGTTGTAGCCGAACAGGATCATGGCCAGATAGGCCCCCAGTGCGCCAAGCAGCAGCCAGCGCGCTTCGCGCACGAGCGCGGCGATCTTGTCCGGCAGGGGTTGGGCGGGCGGGCGGGTTGTCGCGCGGAAAAACATGCGTCGGGTCGTGGCGCGCTAATGAAGGACGCAGGATTATAGCGCGGCCCCTCGGCTGTCACGCGCAGCCGGGGCGATGAACGCGGCGAGGCGTCCGCCGCGGCGGGGGTTCAGACTTCGCTGATGCGCTCGTGCAGGACGACGCCACGGTCGGTTTCTTCGATCAGGCCGCGCACCTGCAGGTCCTTCATCACGCGCGAGACCATCTCGCGAGAGGCGCCGATCATCTTGGCGATGTCCTGCTTGGAGATCTTCTTGCGCACGATGGTCTCGTCGCTGTTCGATTCGGCCATGTCCAGCAGCAGGCGCGCCACGCGGCCGTAAACGTCCATCAGCGCCAGGCTTTCGATCTTGCGGTCGGCTTCGCGCAGGCGGCGGGCCAGATTGCCCATGATGCGCAGGCTGATGTCGAAGTTTTCTTCCAGGATGCGGCGGAAATCGGCTTGCGCGATCATCACCAGATCGCC
Organism: Rhodocyclaceae bacterium; assembly: GCA_047605765.1. Taxonomy (GTDB): domain Bacteria; phylum Pseudomonadota; class Gammaproteobacteria; order Burkholderiales; family Rhodocyclaceae; genus JBGVSA01. Next base: position 6,246 of record JASGFB010000006.1, on the reverse strand, counting down.
CGGCGCCACCGCCGTGACGGTGGCCGATCGCGGCTCTTCGTCGACCACGCTCATCTCGCCGAACAGATCGCCCTGCCCCAGCATGGTCAGAATCACCTCACGCCCTTCCTCGTCGCTGACCACCACCTTGAGGCTGCCATTGAGGATGAAGTACACGTAATCGGTATTGTCACCGGCCAGCACCACCGCCGTACCGCGCGAGACGCGGCGCAGCATGGCCACGCGGGCGATGCCCTCCAGGCGCTCGGGCGACAGGCCCTGGAAGATCGGCAAGGTCCTGAGTGCCGTAACGGAAACAGTGCTGGGCAGCATGCCGGTCTCTCCTGTAGCTGTGCGCGGGGGGAACAAACGACAGATTCGCAAAACACGCCAATTTCGGTGTTTTGACTAAGTATAAAGGCTTAGGAATTTTCTGACCCGAATTTTGCCGTTATCTTGTCCGACATAATCGACCGGGCGTCGCCGCCCTATGCCGACAATAGACTGAGGCTATAAGAAGCCCGGTTTGTGGTCGGATATAATCGTTCGAGTCCAATCTAAACGCAGAAGGCGCAGACCATGAGCAGTAATGCCAGCCAGCATCATTCCCTCATCATCCTCGGCTCCGGCCCTGCCGGCTATTCGGCCGCCGTGTATGCCGCGCGCGCCAATCTCAAGCCGGTGCTGATCACGGGTCTCGCCCAGGGCGGCCAGCTCATGACGACCACTGAAGTCGACAACTGGCCGGCGGACGCCGACGGCGTCATGGGCCCGGATTTGATGGCCCGCTTCGAAAAGCATGCGCGCCGCTTCAACACCGAGATGATCTTCGATCACATCCACACGGCCAAGCTGACCCAGCGCCCGTTCACGCTGATCGGCGACGCCGGCACGTACACCTGCGACGCGCTCATCCTCGCCACCGGCGCCACCGCCAAGTACCTCGGCCTGCCGAGTGAAGAACGCTTCGCCGGGCGCGGCGTATCGGCCTGCGCCACCTGCGACGGCTTCTTCTACAAAAACCAGGAAGTCGCCGTGGTCGGCGGCGGCAACACCGCCGTCGAAGAAGCCCTCTACCTGGCCAATATCGCCAGCAAGGTGACCCTGATCCACCGCCGCGACAAATTCCGCGCCGAAGCGATCATGGTCGACAAGCTGATGGAACGCGTCAAAGAAGGCCGCATCGCACTGGAACTGGATGCATCCCTGGATGAAGTGCTGGGCGATGCGTCGGGCGTGACCGGCGTGCGCGTCAAGAACGTCAAGTCCGGCGACACCAAGGACCTGACCCTGCGCGGCGTCTTCATCGCCATCGGCCATGCGCCCAATACCGACATCTTCAAGGGCCAGCTCGACATGGACGACACCGGTTACCTGATCACCCGTGGCGGCCGCGACGGCAATGCCACGCAGACCAGCATCGAAGGCGTGTTCGCCGCGGGCGACGTGCAAGACCACGTCTACCGCCAGGCCGTGACCAGCGCCGGCACGGGCTGCATGGCCGCGCTCGACGCCGAGCGCTACCTGGTGACGCTGAAGTAAATCGCACGCCGCCCACCGGCGGCAGCCGCACCCGACGAGGGCCACGGTGACGCACCGTGGCCCTTTTGCGTACACTGCGCACTGTGTCGAACAACAAACGCGTCCCCCTCGCCCAGCTTAAGCGTCGCCTCAAGGCCACGCCGGCGCCCGCGCGCGCCCTGCCGGACGACGACACGGCGGCCTTCCGCCAGGCCACCGCCGGTACCGTCGCCTTGCGCGACACCCAGCGCATCGAGATCGCCCGACCGGCGCCTGTGCCGATCCCGCGTCCACGCGACACAACTGCGGCGACACCCGAGCCGGTGCGCAAGAATACCCTCGACCTGCCGGCCGCCTGGTTCGACGACACCCCTGGTGGTCCCCCCGCCACGCCGGACGAAAGACTGCTGGCTCATGCCCTGCAAGGGGTCACGCCGATGGTCAGCGATCGCGTGTTCATCGAAGCGCCCAAACCACGCCCGACGCCGGTCCAGCACCAGCGCGACGAAGCGGCGGCGCTGGCCGAATCAATCTACGCCCCCACCCCGCTCGAACTGCGCCTGGAAGGCGGTGACGAGTTGGCCTACCTGCGCGAGAACCTGCCACGCTCGCTGTTGCGCGACCTGCGTCGCGGCCGCTGGGTGGTGCAGGAAGAAATCGACCTGCACGGCGCCAATCGCGATCAGGCGCGTGACCTGCTGGCCGCCTTCATGGGGCACTGCCGCAAGCACGAGATCCGTTGCGTGCGCATCGTGCACGGCAAAGGCCTGGGGTCTCCGGGGCGCGAGCCGGTACTCAAGAAACTGGTCGCCGGCTGGCTCATGAATTATGACGATGTGCTGGCCTACGCCCAGGCACGTGTCCCCGACGGCGGCGCCGGCGCCCTGCTCGTCCTGCTGCGCGCCTCACGCCGCTGAAGCCCGCCCCACCACAGCCTTTTCCCCGCACGACGCAAGCCTGTTTGATGCGCGAAACTGGTGCAGTTTGCTGCACCAATTCCGCGCTTCAATCCATTCATTACGCATAAAGCGTGACATTTGCGCAAAGGTGTTTGAAACGTCCTCAAAAGGACCGATAACAGGGCCTGGGGTTAACACAGGCTCTTGGGGTTCGAGGCACACATGACGCAGTTCAAGCAATGGATGACCGCCGGTCAACGCATGGCACCGGCACTGGTTTTGTCTTTGATGGTGGCCGCCTGCGGCGGCGGAGGCGGTGGTAGCGGCAGTGCCGCGGGCACTGTGGCCGCGGGTGGCGCCAATGCCACGACAACGACGACGACGACAACGAATACGACGATCGCCGAAGGCGCCTCGCAAGACATCGGCGCTTCGTCGAGCACGTCGTCAAACGCGGCCAGCAGCGCCGCGAGTTCGAGCAACGCGACGACGACGTCGAGTAACGGCAGCGACACGCCCGCGCCCACGACACACATCGCCATGCGCGGCGTGAATCTGGCGGGGGGTGAGTTCGGCAGCGTGGGCGGCGCCTACGGCTACAAGTACATCTATCCGAACCTGAACGAAGTCAATTACTACAAGGGCAAGGGCATGAACATCGTGCGCATGCCGTTCCGCTGGGAACGCCTGCAGCCGACGCTCAATGGCCCCCTGTCGACCGAAGAGCTGGCGCGCATCGACGCCTTCGTCGGCCCGGCCACTGCGGCCGGCATGAAGGTCATCCTGGATGTGCACAACTATGCCCGCTACGGCGGCGCGCTGATCGGCAGCGCCACCGTGCCGGCCAGCGCCCTGGCCGATTTCTGGGGCCGCGTGGCGCAGCACTACGCCGGCAACGGCAACGTCATCTTCGGCCTCATGAACGAGCCCTACGGGATATCCGGCGAGAGCTGGGCGGCGGCGGCCAACGACGCCATTGCGGCGATCCGCTACAACGGCGCCGGCAACCTGGTGCTGGTGCCGGGGACGGCATACACCGGCGCCTACAGCTGGCTGAAGACAGGCAGCTATGGCACGCCGAACAGCACCACCATGCTGTCCATCGTCGATCCGGGCAACAACATGATGTTCGAGGTGCACCAGTACCTGGATAGCGACGCCAGCGGCACGCACAGCACGTGCAGCAGTGCCACCACCGGCTCGCAGCGCATCGCGGCGGTCACCGAATGGGCGCGCCGGAATGGCCGTCAGTTGTTCCTGGCGGAATTTGCGGGCGGCAACAACGACACCTGCAAGGCGGCGGTCACCGACATGCTGGCCTACATGGAACAGAACCGCGACGTGTGGGCGGGCTGGACGTGGTGGGCGGGCGGCCCGTGGTGGGGGGAATACATGTTCACGCTCGAACCGGTGAACGGGGTGGATCGCGCCATGATGGCGACGCTGACGCCTTTCCTGCTGTAAGCGCCGAAGGCGCCGGCCGGGCGCACAGAAAAACGCCGCGCGGACCCAGATCCGCGCGGCGTTTTTTGCGTCAGACCGCCGCTTCGCCCTGCTCGCCGGTGCGGATGCGCACCACTTGCTCGACCGGCACGACGAAGATCTTGCCGTCGCCGATCTTGCCCGTGCGGGCGGACTTGAGAATGGCGTCGATCGCCTGTTCGACGATGCCGTCGGCCACCACGACTTCGATCTTGATCTTGGGCAGGAAGTCGACCACGTATTCGGCGCCGCGGTACAGCTCGGTGTGGCCCTTCTGACGGCCAAAGCCCTTCACTTCGCTGACGGTCAGGCCGGTGATGCCGACCTCGGACAAGGCTTCGCGCACTTCGTCGAGTTTGAACGGCTTGATGACGGCTTCGATTTTTTTCACTACGAGTCTCCAGGTGAGCTAGGCATACCGCACGCCAGTATACCCGAGCGCCGGCCGGGCCCGTCAGCGCGGCCCCCCAAAAGCGTGGCCGGCCGGATAGCGCCACTCCCGCCCAAAGCCGCGCCGGCTCACGCGAATGCCCAGGGGGGCGCGCTGCCGCTCGCGCTCGGCCTGCGCCAGGCGTTGCACGACCCATCCGATATCGCGCTCGGCGAACCCCTGCGCACGCAGGCGGTTGGGGTCGCCCTCATCGTCCAGGCAAGCCGCCAGGATCGCTTCGCAAATCGCCTCGGAGGGCGCCGCCGGCAGGCTCGCCAGGCCGGCGGCCGGATTCGCCCACGAGAACGCCGGCACTCGCCCGCAGTGATCGAGCCCCGCCTGCATCAATTGACGCACCTGGCTCGCCGTCACATCTTTCAGCGGCGCCAGCGCGTGAGGCACATCGAGTTCCGCCCCCACGCCCAGCGCCCGCTCGGTCTTGTTGCCGGGCACCAGCACCAGCGCCCCCTGGGTGCGCGCCAAGGCTTCCAGCCAGGCGCGACGCCAGGCCGACTGCCAGTTTGCCGCATCCAGCGTCGGCGCCGGGGGCGCCGGCGCGGTGTCGATGACGTCGCACGGCATGCCCAGGTGTGTCGCCACTGCCACGGCATCCGGCGTCAAGGCCAATCCGCGAACACGGTCGGCGCCCAGGGCGCTCAGCGCCAGACAGGCGATCAGGGTGGTGTCGGCATCGGCGCGCAGGGGCACAAGCGCCGTGCGCACGCCGTTCTTGTCGAGGGCGTCGCGCACGCCCAGGCACAGCGCACCATGAAGCTCATCGCCCTCCGTCGGTGCCACCGCCATCGGCGCTGTGCGCCAACGCCCATGCGCGTATTCGAGTATGTCGAGCCGTGGTACGAACGACGGCGCCTGATAGGCCACGCTGCCATCGGCATTGAGCGCGAACGACGCGCCGTCGAACAGCAAGGCATCCTGGCCGCCGACGAGGTTGACGTACGCCGCCGCCATGCCCGTGTGCAGCACGCGCTCGCGCAGGGCCTCCTGGCGGGCGGCCCGCTTGCCGAGGTGGAACGGGGATGCGTTCAAGACGAGCAGCAGCTCGGCACCCGCCTCGCGCGCGTCTTCGACCGGCCCCCAATCCCATACATCGGCGCAGATCGTCAGGCCCACTCGCACCGGCCCCATGTCCACCACGCACGGATGTTGGCCGGGTGAAAAGTAGCGCAGCTCATCAAACAACTGGTGCCCGGGCAGGCGTTGCTTGCAGTAGGTGGCCACCACGCGCCCGCCCCGCAGGATCGAAGCGGCGTTGAAGCGCTCGCCGAAGGCTTCGTGCGGATGACCGACCAGGATATCCACACCCGCGGCGGCTTCGGCCAGTTGGCGCAGGGCCTGGCGGCAAGCGGCCATGAAATCGTGGCGCAGCAGCAGATCGTCGGGCGGATAGCCACACAGCGCCAGTTCGGGCGCCAGCATCAGGCGAGCGCCCCGCTCACGCGCTTGCGTAGCGAGCGCGGCCAGGCCGGCGACGTTGCCGGCGAGATCGCCAACCGTGGCGTTGGTCTGCGCCATTGCGATGGACAATGCTGTCGGGATCATGACATCCGCCTATCGTTAGACCCAGCATAGGTTATCGATCGCCACACAATACTCAGAAACGGCCTACATCGGTGCGTGAGGCATCACAAGGGGATCATATTCTTGTATGGCAGCATCGACGACATTGATCACAGCCCGGCTCCGCCATCATGAAAATCACCCAGGCCAAAGTCGTCGTTTCATGTCCCGGCCGTAATTTTGTCACGCTCAAACTGTACACCGACGAGGGTATCTACGGCCTCGGCGACGCCACGCTCAACGGGCGCGAACTCGCGGTCGCCTCATACCTGCGCGACCACATCTGCCCGCAGCTGATCGGCCGCGACGCCCACCAGATCGAGGACATCTGGCAGTTCTTCTACAAGGGCGCCTACT
>JASGFB010000005.1:0-69855 GCA_047605765.1 Rhodocyclaceae bacterium | reverse complement strand
GCTCGTACCTGGGCGAGGACGACATCGTGCGATTCGAGGATACCTACGGGCGCACGCAGTAAGAGGCTGGACGGGTGTGGCGCCGGCGTGCGCCACTGGGCAACCTTCTTCTGGATGAGCAGATGTTCGGTATGTTGAAGAGCCTCTGGCAATACCGGGGCTTCATAGGGTCGTCGGTTCGCAACGAGTTCATCACGCGCTTCATCCGCAGCAAGCTGGGCGGGCTCTGGATGATCATCAACCCGCTGGCGCAGGTCGCGATCTACGCGCTGATCCTGTCCAATCTGCTGGCCGCCCGCCTGCCGGATATCGACAACAAGTACGCCTACGCCCTCTATCTGATGGCGGGCCTGCTGGGCTGGACGCTCTTCAACGAGATCACCACCCGCTGCCTGACCCTGTTCGTCGACCAGGGCAACCTCATGAAGAAGATGCGCTTTCCGCGCATCACGCTGCCGGCCATCGTGGTCGGCTCATCCCTGCTCAACAACATCTTTCTGCTGCTGGCCACGCTGCTGGTGTTCATGGTGCTCGGCCATCGGCCGGGGCTGACCTTCCTGTGGCTGATTCCGCTCACCGCCGCGGTCGTGGTGCTCGGGCTGGGCATCGGACTGATCCTCGGTGTGCTCAACGTCTTCATCCGTGACGTCGGGCAGGTGGTGCCGATCCTGCTGCAAGTGCTCTATTGGTTCACGCCCATCGTCTACCCGGTCAACGTCATTCCGCCCGGACTGCGGGACATGCTGGTGTTCAACCCGATGTACGCCATCATCCGGGCCTACCACGACGTCATGGTGTACCAGGCCTCGCCGCAGATGACCCAGGTGGCTGGCGTGGTGGCGGTGGCATTGCTGCTGATGGTGCTGGGATTGTTCATGTTTCGCCGCGCCGCGCCCGAAATGGTGGACGTGCTATGACCGTGCTGGCCGTCAAGCACCTGGGCAAGGCGTATCGGCATTACCGCTCGGAATGGCAGCGCATCGCCGGCTGGTTCGGCCTGCGCGTGAAGCCGGCGGAAGAAACCTGGGTGGTGCGCGACATCGATTTCAGCATCCGGGCGGGTGAAGCGGTCGGCATCGTCGGCCAGAACGGCGCCGGCAAGAGCACCCTGCTGAAGATGATCACCGGCACCTTGCAGCCCACCCACGGATCGATCCACGTGGCCGGCCGCATCGCGGCCATTCTCGAACTGGGCATGGGCTTCAACCCGGAGCTGACCGGACGGCAGAACGTCTATCACTCGGCCGGGTTGATGGGCTTCTCGACCGGGCAGATCCACGAGGCGATCGACCGCATCGAAGCCTTCGCCGAAATCGGCGAGTACTTTGATCAAGCGGTGCGGACGTATTCAAGTGGCATGCAGGTGCGCGTGGCCTTTGCCGTGGCCTCGGCCTTCCGGCCGGAAGTTCTGATCATCGACGAGGCGTTGTCGGTGGGCGACGCCTATTTCCAGCACAAGAGCTTCAACCGCATTCGTGAGTTCCAGGCGCAAGGCACCACCCTGTTGATCGTTTCGCACGACCGCGCGGCCATCCAGCAACTGTGTGCGCGCGCCATCCTGCTGGACAAGGGCCGCATCATCAAGGATGGCAACCCCGAAGAAGTCATGAACTTCTACAACGCCTTGATAGCCGAGAAAGAGAACAACACCATCAAGGCCGAGCAGGTCGCCGACGGGCGGGCCCGTATCGTATCGGGTACGGGCGAAGCGCGCGTCAACGCCATCGGCCTGTTCGACGTGGCCGGCCGCCCCATCGAGGCGGTGAGGGTCGGGCAGCAGGTCAGGATGGGCGTCGACATCACGGTCAACGTGGATGTACCCGAACTGGTGTTCGGCTACATGATCAAGGACCGCCTCGGCCAATCGGTGTTCGGCACCAACACCTTCCACCTGAAGGCGCCGCTCACCCACCTCAAGGCGGGTGAGACGATCCGGCTGAATTTCGATTTCGTCGCCAACATCGGCGTGGGGTCGTACTCGATCACCACCGCGCTGCACACGGGGGATACGCATCTGGCCCGCAACTATGAATGGCGCGATCTGGCCCTGCTGTTCAGCATCGTCAACGTCGATGCGCCGGTCTTCGAAGGCACCAGTTGGATTCCCCCGCGACTGGAATGCCTGCGATGAGCCTGGGCTTCTATCGTGCGTTCGAAGATCGCTATCGCGGCTCGCGCGAGTTGATCCTGTCGCGGCTGCGAGTCTATGAACCCTTCATACGTCCCATGCCGGAAATCTGCCCCGGTGCGCCGGCGCTCGACATCGGCTGCGGCCGTGGCGAATGGCTGGAACTGCTCGGCGAAGCGGGCCTGGCCGCCAAGGGCGTCGATCTGGACGACGGCATGCTGCAAGCCTGCCGCGAGCGCGGGCTCGACGTCCTGCATGCGGACGGCATCGCCTGGCTCAAGAAGCAGGCGGACGAATCGCTGTGCATGATCTCGGCCTTCCATGTTGCCGAGCATCTGCCCTTCGGCTTGCTGCAGGATCTGGTCCACGAAGCCTTGCGTGCGCTGCGGCCGGGCGGCCTGTTGATTCTGGAGACGCCGAACCCGGAGAACCTATTCGTCGGCAGCGCCTCGTTCTATTCCGACCCCACCCATGAGCGGCCCCTGCCGCCCATCCTGCTGGCCTTCCTGCCGGAATACGCCGGGTTTCATCGCACCACGGTGCTGCGCCTGCAAGAGAGCGCGTCGCTGCGTGAGGCCACCGATGCGGCCCTGACGGACGTGCTGTTCGGGGTCAGCCCCGATTATGCGGTGGTGGCCCAGAAAGCGGGACCGGCTCAAGCACTGGCTGCTTTGGACGCGCCGTTCTCGGCGCACGTGGGCCTGTCGCTGCAGGATTTGAGCAACCGTTTCGACGCGTCGTGGCGTGATCGCCTGGCCGACATCCAGGGTGCCCTGCAAGGGTTGGCGACGCGTATGGCCGAGACCGATCAGCGCACCGAAGGACTCGAGGATCTGGCGCTGAATGACGCACATCTGTATCGCCAGATCAATGCACTGCATGCACGTGTCGATCACTCGGAGCGTTCGCTGCATTCAGGCCACCAAGATCTGCAGAATGCGTTGCGGGGGTTGGAACACAAGATTGCACAGATGCGTGACGATGCTGAGCGCGCGCCGGCCGAATGGCTGGTACGCATCGCCGCTTTTGAAGATGAGTGCGCCGCGCTGCGCCAGGAGCGTGACCGTGCGATTGCGCAACGCCTTGAGTTCGAAGCCGTGTCCGAGCACCGCGCTCGCCACATTCAAGCGCTCGAGCGCAGCACCTCGTGGCGCGTGACGGCTCCACTGCGAATGGTCAGCAGGCTGTTGCGCCGACTGCCTGGCGCCGGCCGCGTGGCGCGCTACCTGCGCGATCCGGCTGGCCACGCCCGTTTATACGTGGCACGCCGACCGCGTCTGCGTGCCTTCGGTGCGCGCATCGTGGTGCATGTGCCGGCCTTGCATCGACGCCTGGCTGCGCGGCTGGCGCCAGTGGCCGTTCCGGCTGCCAGGCCATCCCCGCCGGTTGTGCGGGTGGCCGACGCTGCTCAGATCGAAGCGCTCCACGCATTGCTCGACCGTGCCTGCCTGGCGGCCGGGCGCATGCCGGTGCGCACCTTGGTGCTGCGGGGCGATCTGAACAGCCGCAGCGGGTATGCCAAGGCCTGCACCCTGTATGCCGGACAGATGAGTGCACATTTCGATCTGGTGCTGGGGGCCGACATCCACGGTCATCCCGCCCGCAGTTTCGGCAGTTGGCCGTACCCGCTCATCGACGACCTGCTGGTGCCCGTGCTGTGTGCACGCCCTTCGGTCCAGGCGACGGTGCTCACGGTATCGACGCCCGACAATTTCGTGGTGCACCCGATGGCGCGCAACCTGGGCCTGTTCTTCTGGGAAACCGATCGGCTCGGCAATGCCGCCTGGATACGCCACATCAACGGTCTGGACGCCATGTGGGTGCCGGCCGCTTTCATGAAAACCATGCTGGAGCGCGAGGGCGTCCAGGTGCCGGTGCTGCATGTACCCTGCCCGTTGGCGGGCGAGCGCGTGGCGGTGGATGCCGCGCGCGCCGATGCCCTGGCGCTGACGGACATCACGGCGCCGGACGAGCGCAGCACGTCGTTGGCGGCCGTGCGTCAGCGCTACCGTCATGTCCTGCTGTGCACGAACACGTTCATTCCGCGCAAGGGTTTTGCCGTGCTGCTGGCCCAATGGCATGAGGTGGCGGCGCGCTACCCGGACACGGCCTTGGTCATCAAGACTTCTTCGATCGATGTGCACGAAACTGCCCGCAGCCTGCATGACAAGCTGCGGCGCCTGTGGCGCGACACCGCGCCCGAGGCCGTCGTGGCGGGCGGCGTGTATGTCTCCTGCGAGAGCCTGCCCGGCGAGCAGTTGCAGGCGCTCGAGGCGGCCAGCGACGCTTTCGTGACGACCTCTTATGGCGAGGGGCTGGGGCTGGGCCTGTTCGATTCGCTGCTGGCCGGCAAGCCCGTCATTTGCGGCCGCCATTCGTCGTTCGAGGACATGCTGCCGGACGACTACCCTTATTTTCTCGATACCGAATTCGCCAACTTCGGGTTGCCCGATCCGGTCGGCGTGTATCCGGTGTCGGCGCGCTGGGGCGTGCCGCGAGAGGGGGCGCTGCTGGCGGTCGTAGAGCGTTTGCGCGCCGATCTGGCGTCGCGCGTGGCACATGCCTACGTGGCCGCCGCCGCCAGCCATGTGGCGAGCACTTACCGTGCCGATTTCGCGGAGATCCTGCCGTGAGTGCGCTGACGCTCGACCTCACCCCGATGGCCATCAATCGCACGGCGATGTATTTCATCGTGCGCGATACGGCGCGCCACCTGATCGAACTCGGCCTGCCGGTGCGCCTGACGGCGATGGGCGAGGCCCTGTCGGTGGCGGTGTTCGTGGCGAATGACTATGCCTTGCCGCAGCCGTTCGAGCAGCGCGTGCTCGAACGGCTGCACCAGATGCTTGCTACCGGGCCGACGCCGCGCGCCCAGCGCAGCGTGCCGAATCCGCAGCCGGGCAGCGTGTTCCTGGCTTTCGATCCCTTGTATGTGTTCAATCGCGGCGCCGCCGCGCGGACCATCTGCTTCGTGCTCGACCTGACGCCGTACACGCGTCCGGAGTGGCACGACAGAAACGTGTCGCGCTTTTATGCCGCTGCCTTCGATGCGCTGTACGACCGCAGCATCGACATCGTGTCGATCAGCCACAGTACTTCTCGCGATCTGTGGGCCAACTTCGGCATTCCACGTGCGCGCGTGACCTGGGTGCCGCTGTACGACCGCTTCGGCGCTTGCGTCGAGGCGCGCGATTCCCGGCCGGTGTTCCTGTTCGTGGGGAGCCTGGAATTCCGCAAGAACATCACCCGTCTGGTGGAAGGGTTCGCGCAATCGGGCCTGGCCGCCGAAGGGTTTGCGCTGCACATCGTCGGCGGTGACGGACATGGCGCCCAGGCCATCCGCGAACACGCCGCCGGCGTGCCCGGCGTGCGCTTTCTCGGCCGCTTGCCTGACGAGGCCTTGCGCCAAGAATACGCGCACTGCTGTGCGTTGGCCTACCCCTCGATGTGGGAAGGCTTTGGCTTGCCGGCGCTGGAAGGCCTGCGTCGTGGCCTGCCCATGCTGCTTGCCGATACTGGGGCGCTGCCTGAAGTGGGGGGCGCCTGCGCCACCTACGCGGACCCCTGCAGCACGATATCAATCGCCGCTGGCCTGCGCACGCTGGCCGAAGCCTTCCGTGCCGGGCGCACCGAGCCGCCCTGCGACGTCGCCGCGCAGTCCGCTCCGTATGACAAGGCGGCCTACCTGCAGACCATCGTATCGTTGGTGCGGCGCCATCTGTCGCCGGTGCCGGGCCCTGCCGACACGGGCCCCGCCGCGCGAGCGCTGCGGACCCGCGCGCCGGTCAGCCGTCTGGGCCAATGGGTGCTGACCCATCGCACACGGATATTGCCTGTCGGTGCGGCGGACATGCCGGCCGATTCGTTCTCGCTCGATTATCTGTATGGCATTCAGCAGGAGCGCCGTGTAGCCCTGTCGCGGGCCCTCGGCCGTGTGATGACCGGTGGGGTGCTGCGTGTGCCGGTCAACCTGGTGTATGTCCTGATCGAGTACGTCAGCCTGCGCCTGACGACCGCCACCGTGGCGGCGATGATCAATGAGAAAGTAGCGTTGAAGCTGGGCGAAGCGTTCGATGACCGCCATGGCTGAGGTCGCTGTCATCAAGCCCGACCATCTGGGCGACTTCGTGCTGAGCCTGCCGGCGCTGCGGGCGCTGCATGCGTGCATCGGCGCGTTCGATCTTTATGCCGCGCCGGCCAACCGTTTTTTGCACGATCACTTTCTGCCGTCCGAGCTGGCCTTCCATCCTTTGCGCCTACCGCATCTGGCCAAGGGGGGCGACGCGCCGGATGCCGGTCCGGTGGTGCGTGACATCCTGGCCACGCATGCGCAGGTCTTCTATTTGCGCGATGACGGTGCCATCGACGCCCTGGCCGCCGATTTCCCGGGCGTGCTGCAGACCATGCGCAGCGGTATCGTCGATCACGAGACGGCGCGGCAGCGCGATACGTTGGCGCCGTGGACTGGCCATTACTCGCGTACGGCGTATGCCGGATGGCGCCCCGGCGCCTGGCCGAGCGCGATCGACCACGTCGGCATATGCCTGTCGGCCGGATTCACCTCGAACAAGCTGCCGACGGTGTTCTGGCATGAATTTGCCCGCCTGCTGTCCGACCGCGACGTGACGCAACTGTGTCTCATCGGCGGCCCGCAGGAACGTGCCGAAGCCCACTTGCTGGCGCGTTTGCTGGGCGGGTCGGTCGACGTATTGATCGGTGGTGCCGATATCGAGGCGTTTCATGCGCGCCTCGGCCAGTGCGACGTGGTGGTCGGTGCCGACAGCGGCACCCTTCACCTGGCTTCGATGGTGGTGCCGGTGCTGGGCGTGTTCACTTCCAGCCCGTGGTGGCGCTACGCGCCATTCGGACGGCATAACAGAGTGGTGTTCGCCGAGGTCGACTGCAGCCCATGCATCCAGTTCTCCCGTGACGCTTACAACGGTTGCCTGACGCGTGAATGTGCGGCGCTGATCGCCCCGCGCGATCTGTTCGCTGCGTTGTGGGATGATGACAATGTAATACAAAATGCCATGTCTCCCGGTGTTTCGTTCGTCGCCGGGCCGAGTCATTGGCAGGGAACATAAAGCGCAGCGCACCTTTCTTCCAACACTCCACTCGCACACATGATGCCTCCTTTCGCACAGGCAAGCCCCCGCTACAGGTCGATCATTCAGGCAGTGTCCATGGCGATCGTGATCGCCGTGGTGTGGTGTGTGTATTACCGCAAGACCAGCCTGGCGGCATGGGCCATCCCGACCGTGTCGCGCGGCGATGGCCTGCTCATGTTAAGTATCGCCAAGGCCTACATGGATGGCGACATCTGGCCGTTGCTGCAGAAGACCGTGGCGCACCTGGGGGCGCCGTTCGGCGCCAACTGGAACGACTGGCCAGTAACAGAGGATTGGATGTACGCCACCATGGGCTGGCTGGGCAAGCTGATCGGCCTGGCCCAGGCGTCTAATGTGTATGTCATGGGCGCGCAGGTGGCGGCGGGCGGGTCGTTCTGGTTCGTGGCGCGGCGCCTGCGGTGCACGCCCGCCTTCGCGTGGGCGGGCGGGGTGCTTTATGGATTGAGCTTCTATGCCTTCGCACGGGGGTTGGATCACCTCATCCTGACGATGTACTGGCACGTGCCGCTCATGCTGTATGCCACCTGGTGGGCATGCGAGCCGCGCTCGCTCTCCGAGCGCGGGCGCAGCATGGGGCTGGCCTGCCTGCTGGCGCTCATGGCGGGCCTGCTCAATCCCTACTACGCCTGGATGTTCGTGCAGTTGCTGGGCTTTGTGGCGATATTGCATTGGGTGCGCAAGCAGCGCGTCGCGCTGTGGGTGCCGGTGCTGCTGATTGCCTGCGTGGGCATCGGTTTTATCGCCGCCAACATCGACACCCTGAGCTATACGGCTATGCACGGCCGCAACGGCGGCGCGATTACCCGCAGCCTGATGGCACTCGACACCTACGGTCTGCGCCTGCCCGATCTGTTCTACCCGTTCGACGGACATCATTCGACGTGGTGGCAAGGCGTTGCGCGCCGTCTGTACATCGAACGCATCGGCGTCGTCGGCGAGATCTGGTCCACCTACCTGGGTGTGATTGGCGCCATCGGTCTGGTCGGCCTGATTGCCTCCGGCATCAAGGCTGTATTGTCGGCGCATGACCGCCCGAGCATGCAGTGGTGGCAAGCCGTGTGGGTGTTTGCCTATGCCAGCACCGGCGGGGTCAATCTGCTGCTGGGGTCGCTGGGCTTGGTACTGTTCAGGGGCACTAACCGCTTCAGCATCTATCTGCTGGCATTGGGCTTGCTCTATCTGTGCCAATGGGCCAGCCGGCATGTCGCCCCCCGTCACGCCTGGCCACTGGCGCTGGTCGTGGCCGCTTTCGGGATCTGGGATCAGGTGCCTGGCCGCATGCCCGCCGCAGTGGTTGCCGAAGCGGCGGCCATGCACCAGGCGGACCGGACCTTTGCACATGCCCTGGAGGACGGTTTGCCTGCCGGCGCAATGGTGTTTCAGTTACCCGTGGCGCCGTTCCCGGAGGTTCCGCCGATCCAGGCCATGCTCGATTACGAGCATTTCCGCCCCTACGTGTTTACGCAGGGATTGCGTTATTCGTACGGAACCAACAAGGGACGCGGCGACGCCGATTGGCAGGATGCCGTGGCGGCGCGGCCTGCGGACCAGATGGTGCGGGCGCTTGAGTCCTTCGGCTTTCATGCTTTGATGATTAATAGGCGTGGCTATGCCGACCGCGGGGCCGCGCTGATCGGTGCCTTGCGACAGGCCGGGCTCAAGGAACTGGCAGATTCGCCGGATCTGATTGCCTTCGCGCTGACGCCCAACCCTGAGGCCAAATTGCCGCGCCGGATCGGGTTCGTCGCCAATTGGGCCGGCGACGAGGGCGATCACCGCTGGGCCACGGGCGACCGCGCGCGCATCAGTGTGGCCGGTGACGGCAAGACGAGCGCGCGCATCGATTTTGTTCTGACGACACTGGTCGCCCGCCATCTGGACGTGTCGTGGAACGGCCAGGTCATCGAAAGGGTGGATCTACGGCCCGGGCAACCGCATACCGTGAGCCGTCAAGTCGTGATGAATCCAGGCGCCAATGTGCTTGATTTTCAATCGGATGTGGCCGCCGCGCCGCCGGGTACGGGCGATCCGCGCGCGCTGTCTTTTGCTGTTTATCACTTGTCAATCGATTAGCCGGTGGAGAGGACGCTGATGAAGGCAGTCATTCTGGCGGGCGGATTGGGCACGCGATTGAGCGAAGAAACCGTCGTCAAACCCAAGCCTATGGTGGAGATTGGCGGTAAGCCGATCCTCTGGCACATCCTCAAGATCTACTCGTCCCACGGCATCAATGATTTTATCGTGTGCTGCGGCTACAAGGGCTATCTCATCAAGGAGTACTTTGCCAATTACTGCCTGCATATGTCGGACGTGACCTTCGACATGAAAGAGAACTCCATGCAGGTGCACCACAAGAAAGCCGAACCGTGGCGCGTGACGCTGGTGGATACCGGCGAGAGCACCATGACCGGCGGGCGTCTCAAACGCATCGCCAGCCATGTCGGCCGCGACGATTTCTGCATGACCTACGGCGACGGCGTGTCGGACGTCGACATCTCCGCCCTGTTGGCCTTCCATCGCCGCCATGGGCGACTGGCCACCGTCACCGGCGTGCAGCCGCCAGGCCGCTACGGTTCGCTCGATCTGGACGGCACGCTGGTGAAGTCCTTCCTCGAAAAGCCCAATGGCGATGGCGCGTGGATCAATGGCGGCTTCTTCGTGCTGTCGCCCAAGGCGCTCGACCTGATCGAGGGCGACGACACCATCTGGGAGCGTGAACCGATGGAAGCGCTGGCGGCCAGGCACCAACTTGAAGCGTATTTTCATCGGGGCTTCTGGCAGCCGATGGACACCCTGCGTGACAAGGCGCATCTGGAACGCCTGTGGGAGACGAGCCAGGCACCGTGGAAGGTCTGGCAATGAACCCTTCGTTCTGGGAGGGGCGCCGTGTGTTCCTGACCGGGCACACGGGTTTCAAGGGCAGTTGGCTGTCGTTGTGGCTGGGTTCGATGGGGGCGCGCGTCACCGGCTACGCGCTGGCCCCGCCGACCTCGCCGAGTCTGTTCGACAGCGCCCGCGTGGGCGAGGGCATGCAGTCGATCATTGCCGACGTGTGCGACGCGGCCACCTTGTCCGCCGCTCTGCGCGAAGCGCGTCCGGAGATCGTCATCCACATGGCGGCGCAGGCGCTGGTGCGGTATTCGTACGATCAGCCGGTACAGACCTATGCCACCAACGTGATGGGCACGGTGAACGTGCTCGAAGCGGTGCGCCAGACCGGCGGCGTGCGCGCGGTGGTGGTGGTCACCAGCGACAAGTGCTACGACAACCGCGAGTGGCCGTGGGGCTATCGCGAAAACGAGCCCATGGGCGGCCACGACCCCTACAGCAACAGCAAGGGCTGCGCCGAACTGGTGACGGCCGCCTATCGCGATTCATTCTTTGCGCCCGCGCGCTGGGCCGAGCATGGTACGGCGGTGGCCAGCGCGCGAGCCGGCAACGTCATCGGCGGCGGCGATTGGGCGCTCGACCGGCTGGTGCCCGATCTGCTGCGCGGCATCGCCGCCGGCGAGGAAGTCGTCATCCGCAGCCCCGGCGCCATCCGCCCCTGGCAGCATGTGCTCGAACCCCTCTGCGGTTACCTCACCCTGGCCGAACGCCTGTACGAAGAGGGTTCCGCCTTCGGCGAAGGCTGGAATTTCGGCCCGCATGACGAGGATGCACAACCGGTGGCCTGGATCGCCGACGCGCTCACTTCGATGTGGGGGCCGTCGGCCCGATACCGCATCGACGCGCCCGCCGATGCGCCGCATGAGGCCAACTATCTGAAGCTCGATTGTTCGAAGGCGCGCCAGCGTCTGCACTGGCATCCACGTTGGCGTCTGCGTGAAGCGCTGGTGCGGATCTGTGATTGGCAGCGCGCCTACCTGGAGGGCCAGGACATGCATGCCGTGACGCTGGCGCAGATACGCCAGTACGCGGCAGCGTCGCTGCCCGTTTGAATTTGCCCGCGTGCGGCCGCTGGCCGCGCGTTCTCCTGACCTTATTGAGCACCCTTCATGGAAGAGACCACACAGAAACTCGCCAAGCTGCGCCAGGACATCGCCCGATTGGTGGATGAGTATGCCGCCCTCCAGTACCTGCCCCGGGCCTTCGAACCCGGCAAGAGCGTGGTGCCGCCCTCGGGCAAGGTGATCGACGGCGCCGAACTCAAGCTGATGGTCGAAGCATCTCTCGATGGGTGGCTCACCACCGGGCGCTTCAATGACGAATTCGAAAAGCGCCTGGCGGCCTTCATCGGCGTCAGCCATCTGATCACGACCAATTCTGGCTCATCGGCCAACCTGCTGGCGTTTGCTACGCTGACCTCGCACAAGCTGGGCGAGCGCGCCGTGCGGCCGGGCGATGAAGTCATCGGCGTGGCGGCGGGGTTCCCGACGACCGTCAATCCGATCCTGCAGTTCGGCGCGGTGCCAGTGTTCGTGGATGTCGAACTGGGCACCTACAACATCGACGCCAGCAAGATCGAAGCGGCCATCACGCCCAGGACCAAGGCGATCATGCTGGCCCACACGCTGGGCAATCCGTACAACCTCGGCGTGGTCAAGGCATTGTGCCAAAAGCACAATCTGTGGCTGGTCGAAGACTGCTGCGACGCTCTCGGGTCGACTTACGAAGGCAAGCTGGTAGGTACCTTCGGCGACATCGGTACGCTGAGCTTCTACCCTGCCCACCACATCACCATGGGCGAGGGCGGGGCCGTGTTCACCAACGACCCCGGCCTCAAGCAGATCGCCGAATCGTTCCGCGACTGGGGGCGTGACTGCTACTGCCCGCCGGGCAAGGACAACACCTGTGGCAAGCGCTTCTGCTGGAAGCTGGGCAACCTGCCGGAAGGCTATGACCACAAGTACACTTATTCGCACCTGGGCTACAACCTGAAGATCTCGGACATGCAGGCCGCCTGTGCGCTGGCGCAGCTCGACAAGCTCGACGGTTTCATCCACGCCCGTAAGCAGAACTTTGCCTATCTGAAGGAACGCCTGGGCAGCTGTGCCGAATTCCTGATCCTGCCCGAGGCGACGCCCGGTGCCGATCCGTCGTGGTTCGGCTTCCCGATCACCCTGCGCGAGAACGCCGGCGTACGCCGCGTCGATCTGCTGCAGTACCTCGATCAGAACAAGATCGGCACGCGCCTGCTGTTCGCCGGCAACCTCACGCGCCAGCCCTACATGGCGGGACGCAATTTCCGCATCAGCGGCGAGCTGACCAATACCGACATCGTGATGAACCAGACCTTCTGGATCGGCGTCTATCCGGGGCTGACGCGTCAGATGCTGGACTTCACGGTGGAAAAGATCGAAACCTTCCTGGGCTTGAACTTCTGATTAGGTTATTCATTCGCCATGCAAAAACTGATCAGCGTAGTGACGCCGTGCTACAACGAAGAAGGCAATATTGAAGAGTTGCACGCGCGCATAGCGAAGGTCATGGGGCAGTTGCCGTATGACTATGAGCATATCTTCATCGATAACCGCTCCACCGATGCCACCGTTGACAAGATCAAGGCAGTTGCGGCGTGGGACACGCACGTCAGACTGATCGTCAATACCCGTAATTTCGGGCCTGTGCGTTCCCCTTATCACGCTCTGCTGCAATCTCATGGCGACGCGGTCGTCTTGATTGCATCCGATCTGCAGGACCCGCCGGAGATGATCCCCGAGTTCGTTGCCAAGTGGGAAGAAGGCTACAAGACTATCCTGGCAGTGAAGCCTGAAAGCGATGAGTCGTCTGCGATGTTCTTTATACGCAAGTGCTATTACCGATTCATCTCTCGCATATCCGAAGTCCCGCTCGTGCAGAATGCAACGGGAGCGGGGATGTTCGATAAGGCAGTGGTGGACATACTTCGTCGCATCCGTGATCCCTATCCATACTTCAGGGGTTTGGTCTGTGAGATCGGAATGGCCATCACCACAGTGCCGTTTAAACAGCCACGCCGTAAACATGGCATTACCAAGTACAACTTTTATAACTTGTACGATACGGCGATGCTGGGCATCACCAACCATTCCAAGGTGCCTTTGCGTCTCATGACAATGGCGGGGTTCGCCATGTCCATGCTGAGCTTCATGCTGGCCTTGCTGTTTTTCGTCGCCAAGCTTGTGTTCTGGAATTACTTTCAACTAGGCATTGCGCCGGTGCTGATTGGATTGTTCTTCTTCGGCGGGATTCAGATGTTCTTCATTGGGCTGCTTGGCGAATATGTCGGCGCCATTCATCGTCAGGTGCGCAATCTTCCACTGGTGATCGAGGAGGAACGCGTTAATTTCTCTCTCCCTTCAACCGAGACACCCGTTGAGCGCGTTGCCGAGTCAACGCATTAGGGGTGGCGGGACTCCGATCATTCGACACACACACGAGAAATCGCCATGAGCCATAAAATCGCGGTCATCACGGGTATTACGGGACAGGACGGTGCGTACCTGTCGGAACTGCTGCTGGAGAAGGGCTACACCGTGTACGCGGCCTATCGCCGCACCAGCTCGGTGAACTTCTGGCGCATCGAGGAGCTGGGCGTGCAGAAGCACCCCAATTTTCATCTCATCGAATACGACCTGACCGATCTGTCGTCGACCATCCGCCTGTTGCAGAAGACCCGGCCTTCGGAGGTCTACAATCTGGCTGCCCAGAGTTTCGTCGGGGTGTCTTTCGAGCAGCCGATCACGACGGCGGAGATCACCGGCATCGGTGCCGTGCATCTGCTCGAAGCGATCCGGCTGGTCGATCCGGCGATCCGCTTCTACCAGGCGTCGACCTCGGAGATGTTCGGCAAGGTGCAGGCCATCCCGCAGAGCGAAACGACACCGTTCTACCCGCGCAGCCCGTATGGCGTCGCCAAGCTTTATGCGCACTGGATGACCGTCAATTATCGCGAGTCGTACGGGATCTTCGGTGCCAGCGGGATTCTCTTCAATCACGAGTCGCCGCTGCGCGGACGCGAGTTCGTCACGCGCAAGATCACCGACTCGGTGGCCAAGATCAGCCAGGGCAAGCTCGACGTGCTCGAACTGGGCAATCTGGATGCCAAGCGCGATTGGGGCTTTGCCCGTGAATACGTCGAAGGCATGTGGCGCATGCTGCAGGCCGATGAACCGGACACCTTCGTGCTGGCGACCAATCGCACCGAGAGCGTGCGCGATTTCGTCACCATGGCGTTCAAGGCCGTCGATGTGCAGGTGGCCTGGGAAGGCGCCGGCGAGCGTGAGACCGGCGTGTGCGTGCGCAGCGGCAAGACCGTCGTGAGCGTCAATCCGAAGTTCTATCGCCCGGCCGAGGTCGACCTGCTCATCGGTGACGCGAGCAAAGCGCAGCGCGTGCTCGGCTGGACGCCCAAGACCACGCTCGAACAACTGTGCCAGATGATGGTGGCGGCCGATCTGCGCCGTAACGAAATAGGATTCTCGTTCTGATGCCTGAAGCAAAACGTGCCCTGATCACAGGTGTGCATGGATTCACAGGGCGCTACGTGGCGGCCGAGCTGGCGCGGGCGGGTTATGAGGTCCACGGCCTCAGCGCGGCGCCGGTGGCCGACGGCGGTGTGCAGGATCATGTGGCAGACCTCACGCGGGCCGACGAGGTCGCCCACGCGGTCGCGGCGGCGGCGCCCGACGTGGTGATCCACCTGGCGGCCATCGCCTTCGTGGCCCATGGCGATGCCGAAGCCTTCTATCGCGTGAATGTCGTCGGCACGCGCAACCTGCTGGCGGCGCTGGCACAGTTGCCGCGCCTGCCGAGCGCCGTCCTGCTGGCCAGCAGCGCCAACATTTACGGCAACGCCACCGGCGGGGTGCTGAGCGAAGAGACGCCGGCCGACCCCGCCAACGACTATGCGGTGAGCAAGCTGGCCATGGAGTACATGGCGCGCCTGTGGATGGACCGTCTGCCGATCACGCTGGTGCGCCCGTTCAACTACACCGGCGTGGGCCAGGGTGAGCAATACCTGTTGCCCAAGATCGTCGCCCACTTCAAGCGTGGCGAGGCGGTCATCGAGCTGGGCAACCTCGATGTGTGGCGCGACTTTGGCGACGTGCGCGCCGTGGCGCACGCCTATCACCGGTTGATCGAATCCGGCGTGCGTGGGGTGACGGTCAACGTGTGTTCGGGGCAGGTGCATTCGCTGCGCGAGGTCGTCGCCATGGCGGCCGACATCGCCGGCCGCGACATCGAGATCCGCGTCAATCCCGCCTTTGTGCGTGCCAATGACGTCAAGACGCTGCAGGGCGACCCGGCGCGCTTGCGTGCGCTCGTCGGCGACTGGCAATGTCCGCCCCTGCGCGACACCCTGGCCTGGATGCTGGAGGCGTCATGAAGTTGATCTTCGGCGCCGATGCGATCCGCCCGCCGTTGACCGGCATTGGGCGCTACGCCTGGGAACTGGTGCGGCAATTGCCGCTGGTCGGCGGGCTGGATGACATCCGCTATCTGTACGGCTTTCAGGTCATGGACGCGCCGCCCGCTTTGCCGACGGGGTCGGGCTCGGCGCCGCCGCGCAAGCTGCGGCGGCTGCTGTTGCGCAGCCCGTGGGTGACCGCCACCTATCAACGTCTGGCCGCGCTGCGCCAGGCGCGCGCACTCAATCGGCACCGTGGCGCGCTCTACCATGGCCCGAACTTTTACCTGCCGGCCTGCGACCTGCCGCGCGTGGCGACCTTTCACGATCTGTCGGTGTACAAAAAGGCCGAATGCCATCCGCCGGAGCGCGTGCGTTTCATGCAAACGGAATTGCCCGTCGCGTTAGAGCGGGCCTCGTTCCTGATCACCGATTCCGAATTCACGCGGCGCGAGATCATCGATTACTTTTCGTGGCCGGCTGATCGCATCCGGGCGGTGCCGCTGGCGGCGTCCCCCGATTTTCATCCGCGCCCGGCGGCGGCGACCACTGCCGTGCTGGCAGGCTACGGGCTCGTGCATGGTCAGTATTGCCTGTATGCAGGCAGCATTGAGCCGCGCAAGAACATCGAGGTACTCCTCAGCGCCTACGAGCATTTGCCGGAGGACGTACGTCAGCGCTGGCCGCTGATTCTGGCCGGCTATGAGGGCTGGAAGAGCGAATCCATCCACGCCCGCCTGCGTACGGCACAGGCGGCGGGCTGGGCGCGTTACCTGGGGTTCGTAGCGGACGCCGATCTGCCGGTGCTGTACGCGGGGGCTCGCCTGTTCGCGTTCCCCTCGCTGTACGAGGGGTTCGGCCTGCCGGTGCTGGAAGCCATGGCGTCAGGTGTGCCGGTGGTGTGTTCCGATGCCACGTCGTTGCCGGAGGTGGCCGGCGGCGCGGCGGCAATGTGCGCACCGCTGGATGTCGATGGGCTGCGCGCAGCGCTCGGACGCGGTCTTGAAGATGACGCCTGGCGCGAGCAGGCCATGCTGGCCGGCGTGACACGCGCGGCACAGTTCTCGTGGGCCCGCACCGCCGCCGAGACAGCCGCCGTCTATCGTCTTGTCCTTAAATGAAAATGACGAACGGTCGTCCATCGGTACGCTGTAGGGGTTTCGCTGACTGCGTGTAGGATACTTCCTGGAGGATGATGTGCTTCCCGGTGAACGGCGACCCCGCTGACCGGGCCCACTCATGAGCGCCCGTTTCGAGGCGAATCTTTGGAACGCACCGTGAAAGTTCTTCACGTCTACCGGACGTATTACCCTGAAACGCAGGGTGGACTGCAGGAGGCGATCCGCCAGATCTGTCTTGGCCTGAATAGTTGCGGCATCGACACCGCGGTATTCACCCTTGCCAGGAATGCGTCGCCCGCGCACCTGACCATCGACGCCAGCGCTGTATGCCGCGCGCGCAGCGTCATGGAAGTGGCATCCTGCGACATCGGTTCGCCGGCGGCCTTCGCCGCCTTTCGGCGCGCTGCGCGCGATGCCGACGTGATCAATTTCCATTACCCGTGGCCATTCGGTGATCTGCTCGCCGTGCTGGCCGCCGCCGGCAAGCCGTATGTCATCACCTATCACTCCGATATCGTGCGACAGCGGCTGGCCGAACCCGTCTATGCGCCGCTGCGGGCCTTGTTCTTCCGCGGGACCAAGGCCATCGTGGCGACATCCCCCACGTACGCCCTGACCAGCCCCTTCCTGCCTCGCTATGCAGACAAGACGCAGGTCATTCCGCTGTGCATGGACGAGCGCTCGCTGGCACAACCGGCCATCGACGCCATCGAGCGCTATGTGCCGGACCCGTCGCGCCCTTATTTCATCTTTGTGGGTGTGTTGCGTTACTACAAAGGGCTGAATTTTCTGATCGAGGCGGCGCGCCAGACGGGTCTGCAGGTGGTGATCGCCGGCGACGGTCCGGAGCGCGGACGCCTGCAGGCTTTGGCGGCCGGTGCCGAGAACATCGTCTTTACGGGTTTCGTGACAGATGGAGAAAAGGCGGCCTTGCTGCGTGGGGCGCGGGCCGTGGTGTTCCCCTCTCATCTGCGTGCCGAAGCCTTCGGTGTGACCTTGCTCGAAGGTGGGCTGTGCGCGCGGGCGTTGATCTCGACCGAAATCGGCACCGGGACGTCGTACGTCAATCAGCACGGTGTGACCGGGCTCGTCGTGCCGCCCGCCGATCCGGCGGTGCTGGCACGGGCCATGCAGAACCTGCACGACAACGCTGCCCTGGCCGAGCGGCTCGGGCAAGCGGCCCAGGCGCGCTGCCGCGAGCTGTTCGGTACGGCCCGGGCCGGTGCCCAATACGCCCAGCTCTATGCCGCCGTGACCGAAGGGCGCCCCGCGCGTGTCACGCGGGCGCCGTCCACGCCGCAAAGACGCGCACTTCATGCGCCAGCAGACTCATCGATCAAGTAGGGGACATTATGATGAAGGGCCGCTGTCTGTCGTGAGCGAACCTTCATCCGCCATGTCGTTGATTTCTCAGTTGCGTCGCCTCTACCTGGCCTTGCCGATGTCGCCGCGCGCTCGCGCCGCCCTGGTCGGTGGGCTCTATCGCACCGCCGGACCGTTGTTTCGCGATCTGCCGCATTATCGTGCCTGGCAACGTCAGCACAATGTTCGCCCGCGGGCGCCTCTGGTTTTGCCCGTCTCTGCCCAGGCGGGTGCCGATGAGCTGCTGGGGGTGCTGCGCTTTGCCGAACAGGAAGCGCCCTGCGTGTCGATCATCATCCCGACCCATGGCAAGCTGATGATGACTTTGGAATGTCTGGCAAGCATCGCCAAGGCCGGCGCCCGGACGAGCTTCGAGATCATCGTCAGCGAAGATGCTTCGCCCGACACCGATATCGATCGTCTTGCCGCCGTGCCCGGTCTGCGCTATTTGCGTCAGTCGCGCAACGCGGGCTTCGTGCTCAACTGCAACGCTGCAGCCGCGCTGGCGCGCGGTACGTATCTGTGCTTTCTGAACAACGACACACAGGTGCTGCCCGGCTGGCTCGACGCCCTGGTCGAGACCTTTACGCGCTTTGGCGATTGTGGCGCGGCGGGCGCCAAGCTGCTGTTTGCCGATGGGCGGCTGCAAGAAGCCGGTGGCATCGTGTGGCGTGACGGATCGGCGCGCAACCATGGCCGGTTCGATGAGCCCGACCGGCCCCAGTACAACTTCGTGCGTGAAGTGGATTACTGCTCCGGCGCCGCGCTGATGATTCCGCGTGCGCTGTTCGAACAGCTCGGCCGCTTCAGTACCGAGTTCGCCCCCGCCTATTACGAAGACACCGATCTGGCTTTCAAGGTGCGCCAGGCCGGGCTCAAGGTCTACTACCAGCCGGCGGCCACGGTGGTTCATCTGGAAGGCGCCTCCAACGGCCGCTCGCTCGACGAAGGGCTCAAACGCCACCAGGTCGCCAACGCGCGCCGTCTGGCGAGCAAATGGCGAACCCAGCTGACGCACGATCACTTCGCGCATGGTGAAGACCTCACGCTGGCGTGCGAGCACGCGCGTCATGCGCGCGTGGTGCTGGTGGTGGACCAATACGTGCCGCGCCCGGATCGCGATGCCGGCGCGCGCTCGGTGGTGGATATCTGCGACACGCTGCAGGCGGCCGGGTGGCGGGTCAAACTGTGGGTGCACAGCGGCCTGTATGAGCCCGGCTACACCGAAGCCTTGCAGGCGCGCGGGGTCGAAGTATTCCGGGCCGGCGGCGACGCCGATGCCTTCGATTGCTGCCTGCGTCGACTGGCGCCCGCGTTGCGCGCCGTGGTGCTGAACCGCCCGCGCGTGGCGGAGGTCTATGCCGATCGGGTGCGACGCCTGAACGGTGTGCGCCTGGTGTTCTACGGTCACGACATCCATTGGCTGCGCATGCAGCGCGCACGCGCGCTGGACGACACGTCGGTGGCCGCCTGCGAGGTCGACGACATGCGGCGACGCGAGCAGGCGCTGTGGCGTGGTGCGGACGCGGTGCTGTATCCGTCGCACGACGAGGTCGCCGAGGTTCTGGACAACACGCCCGGCGCGACCGCGCTGCAGTTGCCGCTCTATTGTTTCGATACCTTCCCGCCGCCGCGCGCCCTGCGTTCCCCCCGCGACACCTTGTTGTTCGTGGGCAACTTCGGGCATCCGCCCAATGTCGACGCCGCGCACTGGCTGGTCGGGCAGATCATGCCGCGCGTCCTGGCGCAGTGTCCGCAAGCGCGTCTGCTCATCATCGGCGCGGCGCCGCCGCAGGGGGTGCGGGCGCTGGCCGGGCACCACATCGCGGTGCATGCGGATGTCAGCGACGCGGCCCTGGTGGCGTTCTATGCGCAGGCGGATGTCGCTGTGGTGCCGTTGCGTTTCGGCGCCGGGGTCAAGGGCAAGGTCGTCGAAGCCTTGCATGCCGGCCTGCCGGTGGTGACCACGTCGACCGGCGCACAGGGGCTGCCTGCGCTGGATCGGGTGGTTTCGCTGGCGGACGACGAAGCCGGGCTGGCCGATGCGATCGTCACATTGCTGCGCGACGATGTGGCCTGGCGAAGCCTGTCGGACGCCATGCAGGCGTATGCGCAGACTCATTTCGGCCGCGCGCGCATGCGCGTCGTACTGGAACGGGCGCTGCAGGCAGCATAGGCATTGTCTGATGAGGCGGGTGGTGGATTCGGTTGATGAATGGGGATGAGGCTGTCAGGTACTTTAAGTGTTATGACATGCAGATGCTTGGTGGTGTCGGTGGCGCGGCCGTAACGCCCGTGGGATGGGCTTTGCGGCGCACTTGACGGCGCACGTGCGGGAGGCAGCATCGGGCTGTGCGAGGTCAGCCATGGAGCGGGCGGGGATCCCTAAAATGATCCGTCCATTCCTGGACCGGACGTGGCGGGTGCAGCGGCATCATGCGCGTCACCCGCACTGTCATGTCACTTGCCACGCCGCGATGCCTGCTGATTGTCAGCATCGTCCTGTTCTACCCCGAGCCCACCCGCTTGCTGGAAACCCTGTCGTCACTGCGCCGCGCCAAGGCTCGCCTGCGCAGCGCGACACGGCTGGTGATTGTCGACAACGGGGGCGCTGCGCAAGCCGTTGATCGGCTGAGGTTGTGTCGGGATTTTCCCGGGCATGTATGGTTGAGCGGGCAGGGCAACATCGGTTTTGGCGCTGGCCACAACCTGGCCCTGCGGTCGAGCGGGGCGCGCTACGCGCTGGTTCTTAACCCTGACGTATGGATGGACGATGATTCCCTGGTCGAGGCGATCGAATTCATGGAGCGCAACGTGAACTGCGCCCTGCTCAGCCCTGGTGTGTGCGAAGGCGATGGCGCACGCCAGTACCTGTGCAAGCGCTATCCCAGCGTATTCGATCTGTTCCTGCGCGGACTGGCGCCGGGCTGGCTGCGGCGCCGTTTCCATCGCCGTCTGGCGCGCTACGAAATGCGCGATCTGATCGGCGAGCACATCGTCTGGGATCCGCCCCTGGTGAGCGGCTGCTTCATGCTGTTCCGGGCCGGCGTGTTCGAACGTATCGGCGGCTTCGACGAACGCTTTTTTCTGTATTTCGAAGACTTTGACATCAGCCTGCGCACCTCGCGGCAGAACCGCATTGCCTATGTGCCGCAGGTACGCATCATGCATTATGGCGGTCAGGCGGCGCGCAAAGGCTGGCGCCACATCGGTCTGTTCATGCGATCAGCGGCGTTGTTCTTTCGGATCCACCGGCGTAAATGGCTATGACGTGGCTCATCACCGGCGCGCAGGGTTTCATCGGACGGCACGTGGTCGAACGCCTGGGCGAGCGGCCGCTGAGCTTGCTCGTGCGGCGTGCGGGCGGTGACGCGCGCGAAGTGATCGGTGATCTGCGCGACGCCGACAGCCTGCGGCGCGCCTGCGCGGGCATCGATACGGTCATCCACTGCGCCGGTTATGCCCACGCCTTTCACGACGTCGATGCGCGTCAGGCGCAACAGCATCGGGCGGTGAATTTCGAAGGGACACTGGCGCTGGGGCGTGCCGCTGCCGCCGCCGGCGTGCGCCGGTTCGTTCATCTCTCCAGCGTCAAGGCCATGGGCGAGCCCGGTGGTCAGTGCGTGGACGAATCCTGGCCGGCGCCGCCCGCCAGCGACTATGGCCGCGCCAAACGGGACGCCGAGGACGCCCTGTCGACGATCGGAGCGGAACAGGGCATGGCCGTGGTGCAACTCCGGCTGGCAATGGTCTACGGCCCGGGCGGGCGCGGCAATCTCGAACGCATGATCGGCCTGGTGCGGCGGGGCGTGTTTCCCCCCTTGCCGGAAACCGGCAATGTCCGTTCGCTGGTGTACGTGGCCGATGTGGTCGAGGCCATCGTGCGTGCCGCCGAGGGGCGCCTGGCCGAGGGGGCCTATATCGTCGCCGATCCACAGACCTATTCCGGGCGCCAACTGTATGACGCCATCCGCGAGGCGCTGGGCATGCCCCGGCGTGTCTGGGCGGTGCCTTACGGCCTGCTGCGGGCCGGCGCGCGCATGGGCGATATGGCGGGCCGCTGGCGGGGCCGCCCCTTGCCCCTCAACAGCGAAGCCCTCGACAAGCTGCTCGGCTCTGCCTGCTACCTGCCGACGCGCCTGATCGGGCAGGGCTGGTGCGCGCATACCTCGTTGCGCGACGGTCTGCGCAGCTGCGTGGCGGCTCGTGGCGGCCACCGGGAGGCCGCATCATGATGATTGCATGGGCGGCCCTGTGCGCCGTCGCCAGCGCCGCGTTGCTGGCCATCCTGTTGCGTACCGGCTGGGCGTGGCGCATCGCCGCCGACCACCCCAACGAACGCTCGCTGCACGTGCGCGTCACGCCTCGCGTCGGTGGCCTTGGCCTGATGCTGGGGGTGGGGGTCGGTGCCGCGGCGGCGCATGACGTGGCACTCACCTCCCTGTGCGCATGCGCGCTGGCGTTGGCCGCCCTGTCGCTGGCCGATGATCGCCGGGGCCTGCCGATTGCGTGGCGCTTTGCCGCCCATTGGCTGGCGGCGGCGGTTGCGGTGGCGGTCATATTCGGCGCGCAGGGGGCGTGGGCGGCAGGGGGCGTGGGTGTGCTGGCCTGCGTGTGGATGAGCAATCTCTACAATTTCATGGATGGTGCCGACGGCATGGCGGGCGGCATGGCGCTGATCGGCTTCGGCACGCTGGCGTGCATGCAGCCGGGCTCGCCGCTGTCGTGGGTGGCGGTTTGCATCGCCGGTGCCGCCGGCGGATTCCTGATATTCAATTGGCATCCAGCCAGGGTGTTCATGGGAGACTGCGGGTCGGTGCCGCTGGGCTTTCTCGCTGCCGCCCTGGGTCTGGCGGGTATTGCGCAGGGCTCCTGGCCGTGGTGGTTTCCGTGGTGGGTGTTTGCGCCCTTCATCGCCGACGCCAGCGTGACGTTATTGCGGCGTGCCTTGCGGGGCGAGCGGATCTGGTTGGCGCATCGTGAACATTACTACCAGCGCGTCATTCGACTGGGCGCCAGCCATGCCCATGCGGCGGCGCTGTGGTACGGCGCCATGCTGGTGTCGGCGGGCAGCGCGGCATGGGCCGTGCGCGCCGACGACGCACGGATTGTCTGGGTATTGGCGGGCGCGGTCACGACAGGGTTCGTGGCGGCGGCGGTGGCCATCGATTGGCGATGGCGCCGGCATCTCATGCGGGAGGAAGCCGCTCATGCATAACCTCGACGTGCGCATCCGCTCACTGCTGGTGGTGTGCTTCGACATCTGCGCCGTCATCGCATGCTGGGTGACGGCGTACAGCCTGCGTTTCAACTTCGCCCTGCCGGATATCTACATGGAATCCGGCCTGTTCGCGCTCATCTGGGTGGTGCCGATCCACGCCTTGTTGTTCCGCGTGATGGGGCTCTACCGGGGCATCTGGGTGTTCGCCAGTCTGCCCGACCTGATGCGCATCCTGCGGGCCATTGCGCTGTCCGCTGTGCTGGTGATCGTCATCACGGTGATGATCGGCCCGACGCCGCCGGTGCCGCGTTCGGTGTACGTGATCTCGCCCCTGATGCTGGTGCTGGCGATGGGGGGCAGCCGCGCGGCGTACCGCGTGTGGCGCGAGCGCCAGCGCTACGGCGCGTTGATGGCAGCGGGCAAGCCAGTGCTGCTGCTCGGGGCGGGCGCCGCCGGCCTCAACGTGGCGCGCGAGATGCGGCGCAGCGCCGAGTGGCGCCTGGTGGCGATCCTCGACGACAACCCCCACAAGCATGGCCGCGAGCTGATGGGCTACAAGGTCGTCGGCGGACTCGATCAGTTGGGCCACTGGGCCCGGGTCTTCAAGGCGCGCCACGCCATTGTGGCGATGCCCTCGGCGACGCCGGCCCAGCAGAAGCGCGCGCTGGTGGCGTGCATGTCGGCCCACGTCAAAGCCCAGGTGGTGCGCCGCATCGGCGACATGATGAGCCAGGACGCCGGGCTTGCCTCCCTGCGCGAGGTCGAGCTCGAAGACTTGCTCGGGCGGGACCCCGTCAAGATCGATTCCGCCCCCATCGGCGACATGCTGCAAGGGCGCACGATTCTGGTGACCGGCGCGGGCGGCTCCATCGGCTCCGAGCTGTGCCGCCAGATCGCGCGCTTCGCCCCGGCACGCATCGTGGCCTTCGAGGCCAACGAGTTCGCGCTGTACCGTCTGAGCGAAGATTTCGCCCGCCAGTATCCCGACGTGCCGATCGCTGCCATCGTCGGCGACGTGCGCGATCCGGCCTGGCTGGACGCCACCTTCGCGCGTCATCAGCCCGACGTGGTGTTCCATGCCGCCGCCTACAAACACGTGCCGATGATGGAAGAGCACAACGCCTGGCAGGCCATCCGCAACAATGTGCTTGGCACCTGGCGCGTGGCCAATGCGGCGGTGGACCATGGTGTGGCGCGCTTCGTGATGGTGTCGACGGACAAGGCCGTCAATCCCACCAATGTCATGGGGGCGACCAAGCGCCTGGCCGAGATGCTGTGCCAGGATCTGCAGACCCGCAGCGACACCACGCGGTTCGAGTGCGTGCGGTTCGGCAACGTGCTGGGCAGCGCCGGCAGCGTGGTGCCCAAGTTCCAGGACCAGATCGCGCGCGGCGGGCCGGTGACGGTCACGCACCCCGAGATCACGCGCTATTTCATGTCGATCCCGGAGGCCTGCCAACTGGTTTTGCAAGCGGCCGCCATGGGCGAGCGGGGCGAGATCTTCGTCCTCGACATGGGCGAGCCGGTGAAGATCGTCGATCTGGCGCGCGTGCTGATCGCCCTGGCCGGCGCCACCGAAGAACAGATACCTATCGTATATTCCGGTCTGCGGCCGGGCGAAAAACTCTACGAAGAGTTGCTGGCCGACGATGAACATACGCGCGCCACGCACCACCCCAAGCTGCGCATCGCCAAGGCGCGCGGCGTCGATGCCGCGCTGGTGGCCGAGGTCATCGCCTGGCTCGAAGACAACCGCGTGCGCAGCCAGGCCGAGGTCAAGCAGGTTCTGCGCCGCTGGGTGCCCGAATACCAGCCGCCGACCCCCGTCAAGGTCGTGCCGGTGACGCCGGACCGCCGCGCGCGCGCCTGACGCTGGAGAAACTATGTCGACCTGGGTCGTCGGAGACCTGCAAGGATGCCTGGAGCCCCTGGAACGCCTGTTGGCGCAGGTGGCGTTCGATCGTGCCCATGACCAGTTGTGGCTGGTTGGCGATCTGGTCAATCGAGGGCCGCAATCGGTCGAAACCCTGCGCTTCGTGCGCGATCTGGGCGAGGCCGCCGTGGTCGTGCTGGGTAATCACGATTTGGCCCTGCTGGCTGCCGCTGCCCAGCTGCCGGCCCGCCCCGGCACCGTGGAAACCGCCCACGCCGTACTCGACGCGCCCGATGCCGACGTGCTCCTCGACTGGCTGCGCAGCCGCCGCATGCTGCACGTCCACCTGGGCTACGCCATGGTCCACGCCGGCCTGCTGCCGCAATGGGACATCGCCAAGGCGCAGGCCCTCGCAAGCGAGGTCGAAGCAGCCCTGCGCGGGCCCGACTGGCGCACCTTTCTGCTACATCTGTTCGGCAATTCGCCCGACGCGTGGTCCGATGATCTGACCGGCTGGGATCGGCTGCGCGTCATCGTCAACGTCATGACGCGCATGCGCTTCGTGCGGCCCGACAACAGCATGGACATGCGCCCCAAGGGGCCGCCCGACAAAGCGCCGGCAGGCGTATGTGCCTGGTTCGACGTGCCGGAGCCGGCCTGGCGCAGCCATACCGTGCTGTGCGGACACTGGTCGGCGGTGGGATTCCGCCAGACCGATCGCATCGTGTCGCTCGATTCGGGATGTGTGTGGGGTGCCTGCCTGACCGGGCTGTGCCTGGAGGATCGCCGCGTGGCGCAGGTGCCGTGCCCGGCCTATCAGGAGCCAGGCGCTGACTGAAGCGTTGCTGGCGCGGCGCCGTCGTCGCGCTCGTCGCCATCGATCATCTCGGCGCCCACCGGTTTCATGCCGAGGGCAATCGCCAACTGGTGATGCGACCGGGCGGCCATCTCGCGTCGATCCAGCCCGGCGGGCAGCGCCGGCAGGGCGAGCGCACGCACGCAGATGTCATTGGTATTGACCACCGCCAGCATGCATTCGGCGAAGCTGATGTCGCCATCATAAGCGGGCGCCGGGTGGCGACGGCCCTGTTCATCCAGGTACTGCAAGGCAAACGGAATGACCCCGGCGCTCGTGCAGCCAGCCTGGAACAATGCGGCGCGGAACGGCAGCAGCGTGCTGCCGTCGGTGGTGGTGCCCTCCGGAAAGAACACGATGCGCTCGCCCGCCTGCAGGCGGGCGGTGACGGCCTGTGCCGTGCGGGCCGCCGCCGCGCGGTTGCCACGTTCGATGAACACCGCCCCGGTATGCGCCACCAGCCAGCCGATGATCGGCCATTGCCGTACATCGTCCTTGCACACGAAGCTGGTCTCGGTCAGCGCGTTGATGACGAAGATGTCGATCCACGAGATGTGGTTGCTGACGATCAGCACGCCGGGGGGCAGATCGAGCGTGCCCTGCTTGAGGCGGATGCCCAGGATGCGAACCAGGCGCGCCGACCAGCGGCGCTTGATGGCACGCCGGTGCTCGGCGCCCAGCCAGGGGAATACGCACTGCACGATCAGCACGCCACGACCGAGATGGAAGGCGACGCGCAGCAGGCGCACGTAGGCGCGGACAGAGGACCAGCCGGATCGGGACACGTTCGGAAAAAGTGGGCGGGGAAGAAGGCGGACGGGCCAGTATACCGGCCCGTCCGGTGGGACGCTGCGCGTGTGCGCCGCCCGTGAGGGTGGGTTACGCCGCCTGGCGCTCGACGAAGTGGCGGGCGTAGCGCGTGTCGACCTTCGACATCGACAGGAGCAGCAACAGATCGGCGGTGTTGAAGTCGGGATCCCACGCCGGGGCGCCACAGACAGCGGCACCGGCGCGCATGTAGCCCTTGAGCAGCGGCGGCACTTCGACCGGCGTCGGCGTGGCCAGGCGCTCTACCGGCAGGGGGTTGCGCGCGAACACGCGGTATTCGGGCGAGCTCAGGTGGCTTTGCAGCACGCCGTAGACATTGGCCGCATTGTGGCCGCCGTCGGCCATGCTGATGCTGGCGCAGCCCATCAGGTGGTTGTAGCCGCCTTCGGTCATGAAGCGGGCCAGGCCCGACCACAGCAGAGTGATGACGGCACCGGTGCGGTAGTCGGCGTCGATGCACGAGCGGCCCACTTCGACCAGGCCCGGCCGCAGGTGCTGCAGGCGGGTGAGGTCGAATTCCGTTTCCGAATAGTAGCCGCCGATGCGTCGTGCGTTCTCGGGCGTCAGGATGCGGTAGGTGCCGACGACGCGACCGCAGTCGTCGTCACGCACGATCAGATGCTTGCAATAGGGATCGAAATGATCGCGATCGATGCCGTCGGCATTGTTGGGCAGGCGGGCGCCCATTTCTTCGGCAAAGACGCGATAGCGGAGTTTTTGCGCTTCGAGGATATCGCATGGCGAGCTGGCGATATCGACCAACAGGTTGCGGGGTTTGGCGCGGGCTGCCTGGGGAGCTGCACTCAGCATGCGTGATCCTTTCTCAATGACGGCCCCACTGTAGGAGGCCATGTTTGCGCGTTGGTTACGTTTCCGTTACGCGGCCGTGACGCTCGCTTGCAGAACGTCACGGCCGTCACGCTGGTGGGGATCAACCCTGCGGTGCGCCCCCCGTGTCAGTGGCTGACGCGGGTCTTGCCGCCGCTCTGTACGACACGGACGCGATCGCCGGTGGCGAAGGTGTCCTTGCCCATTTCCTGCACGACGATGAGGTTTTCGCCGTTGTCGAGCTTGACCGTCAGTTGCAGCGCGTTCTCGCGTGTGAGGCCTTCTTCGGCCGCCGCGCCCGCCAGACCGCCGACGACCGCGCCCAACACGGCGCCGACGATCTGACCTTTACCCTGGCCGACGGTGCTGCCGGCGACGCCGCCGACGACCGCGCCGGCACCTGTGCCGATCGGCGTCTTGGTGCCTTCGAGCTGGACCTGGCGCACGCCTGTGATGACGCCGTCGCGATAGGTCATGGTGCGCTGCGCTTCGTCGCGCGAATAGACCTCGCCCGACTTGCTGGAGGCACACGCGCTGACCGCCAGGGTGGCCGCGCACATCAGGACGAGGGGGGTGGATTTGAATTTCATGAAGCCTTACTCCTTACCAAAGCTGTTCGCCGTAAGCGCCGCTGAAGCGCTCGGCGATCTCTTGTCGCGTGGGGGCGTGGTTCTGGGCGCCCTGGTGGCCGATCTTGATGGCCCCCATGATCGAGGCCAGTCTGGCCGATTTGGCCAGCGGCCAGTCGTTGGACAGCCCGTACAGCAGGCCCGCACGGTAGGCATCGCCACAACCGGTGGGGTCGACCACATAGTCGGCCTTGGCGGGGGCGATGGCCTCGCTGTTACCATGGGAGAAGACGCGCGATCCGTCTGCCCCATACGTGATGATCAGACCGTCCAGGCGGGCCGCCAGTTCATCCACAGAGAGTTTCGTTTTGTCGCAAATGAGGCGCGCTTCGTAGTCGTTGCAGGTACACAGGCTCGCCAGGTCGATGCATTCGAGCAGATCTTCTGCGGACAGGATCGGCAGCGCCTGGCCCGGATCGAAAATGAACGGGATGCCGGCGGCGTGCAGGTCGCGCGCGTGCTGCAACATGCCGTCGCGGCCGTCGGGCGCCACGATGCCCCAGGCGACACCGGCTTCGGCGTCGGCGGCGCGATTGGTGTGCGACTGCATCATCGCGCCGGGGTGGAAGGCCGTGATCTGATTGTCGTCCAGGTCGGTGGTGATGAACGCCTGGGCGGTGAACGTGCCGGGCAGGGTGCGCACGAAGCGGCGATCGATGCGCAACTGGTCCATGCGCGTCAGATAGGGGCCGGCGTCTTCGCCAACGGTGGCCAGCACGCGCGCTTCGGCGCCGAGCAGGGACAGACTGTAGGCGATGTTGCCGGCGCAGCCGCCAAACTCGCGGCGCATGTCCGGCACCAGGAACGAGACGTTCAGAATGCGGATCTGTTCGGGCAGGATGTGTTCTTTGAATTGCCCCGGAAACACCATGATGGTGTCGTAGGCAACCGAACCGCAGACGAGGATGGCCATGGGCGGGAAGCGCGAGTCAAAAGGCGCATTTTACGCCCATTGCGCGGCCTCTCGGCTACCTGCCTGTCTGGCGCTGGCGCCGGCCTGTGGCGGCCCTTTCAGGTGCGCTGCGCGGCCAGGCTGCCGCGCACCTCGCGGCGCGCCTGATGCGCATCGATGGTGGCGGTCAGAATGTCGGCCTGACGGCGGCTGACGCTGTGCCAGTCGAGGTCCATCACGCTGGCGCGGGCGGCCGCCTGCTCGGCGATCAAGGCCTGCGGCGGCCCTGCCCAGCGCGTGCAGGTCTCGATGAAAGCGGCCTCGTCGTTGAGGGGCACGCGATGCCCATTGACCCCGTCGCGAATGCGCTCGGCCGCGGCGGCGTAATCGAAGGCGACCACCGGCAGGCCGCTGGCGAGCGCCTCTGTGATGACGTTGCCGAAGGTCTCGCTGAGGCTGGGGAATATGAAGCAGTCGGCCGACGCGTAGTGGGCAGCGAGGTCTTCGCCGCGCCGCATGCCGGCGAACACGTGGCGGCCATGCTGGGCCTGCAGGGCGGCGCGTGACGGGCCGTCGCCCACCACCACCAGCCGTGTGTCGCCATGGCGCGCCTGCATGCTGTCGAAGGCTCGCATGGCCAGGCCGAGATTCTTTTCCGGCGCCAGGCGGCTGACGATGGCGCACACCAGGGTGTCCGGCGTCGCCCCCCAACTGCGCCGCAGTTCATCCGAGCGGCGCTCGGGCGAAAACAGCGTGGTGTCGACGCCGCGCGCGACGACCTCGACGCGGGCGAATCCGGTCGCCAGCAATTCATCGCGCAGCGCGGCGGTGGGCACCAGCGTCATGTCTCCCTTGTTGTGGAAGCGGCGTAGATAGGCCTGCACGGGCCGTTTCAGCCAACCCACGCCGTAGTAGCCGCTGTAGGTATGAAAGTTGGTGTGGAATTCGGTCACCACCGGCAGGCGCAGCGCCCGCGCCGCGGCCACCGCCGACCAGCCCAGCGGCCCTTCGGTGACGACCTGCACGATGTCGGGACGGCGCACCGACCAGGCACGCATCAATGCACGGCGCGCCGGCAGGCCCATTTTCAGGTGGTTGTAGCGGGGGATCGGCAGGCCGGTGGCGAGCATTTCCTCGAACGACTGCTCTTCGGCCGGCGCATCGTTTTCGTGCTGTCGAGGGCGGATCAATTGCACGCTGTGGCCGAGGCGCTGCAATTCCTCGACCAGCCGGCCGGTGGTCATGGCGACCCCGTTGACCTCGGGTGGATAGGTTTCCGTGACGACCGCCACGCGCAAGGGGCGTGGCCCGGCAGGCAAGTGCTGCACGCTGATGCAGGAAGTATCCATGTCGGCAGTATCGGTGCAGGTCACGACCGTTCGATGACGCGTCTATGACAGAAAGATGAAGCCCCACACGACAGCCAGATTGATCAGCGTGACGAGCACCGATGCGCTGCCGATGTCCTTGGCGCGCTTGGCCAGATCGTGTCGTTCGAGCGAGATGCGGTCGACGGCCGCCTCGACGGCCGAATTGACCAGCTCCACGATGAGCACGAGCAGCACGGCGCCGATCAGCACCGCTTTTTCCACGCCGGTGGTGTTGCTGGCGATGGCGATGGGGATCATCACGATCGACAGCAGGACTTCCTGCCGGAAGGCGTCTTCGAGCCGGAACGCCGCGCTCAAGCCTGCCAGTGAATAGTTGAATGCGTTCCAGATGCGGGTCAGACCCGTCTTGCCTTTGAAAGGACTTTCCATGAGCTCGGGGCGGCGAAGAACAGCCCGGAGTATTTTCGCTGCACGTTAAAGCTTGGTGACAACGGGCGACGAAAACAAAAAAGGCGCCTTCACGGAAGGCGCCCCGGTATGGCGGAAGGGGGCCGGCGGCTTACTTGATCAGCACCTTGAGGGCTGCGTCGTAGTCGGGTTCTGCGGCGATTTCCGGCACCAGTTGCGAGTGCAGAACCGTGTTGTTTTCGTCCAGCACCACCACCGCCCGCGCGGTCAGGCCGCTCAGCGGGCCGCTGACGATGTCGACGCCGTAGTTCTTCTTGAAGCTGGTGTCGCGCAGGGTGGACAGTGACTGTACGTTGTTCAGGTTCTCGACGGCGCAGAAACGCTTGGCAGCGAACGGCAGATCGGCCGACACCACCAGCACGACGGTCTTGTCGAGGCTGGCCGCGCTCTGGTTGAACTTGCGGGCCGAGGCGGCGCAGGTCGGCGTGTCCAGGCTGGGGACGATGTTCAATACCTTGCGCTTGCCGGCGAACTCACTGAGGCTGACGTTGGACAGGTTGGCGGCCACCAGCGAAAAATCGGGTGCGGTATCGCCCGGCTGCAAAAACGTGCCGGCGACTTCGACGGGGCTGCCCTTCAGCGTAACGGTGCTCATGACGTATTCCTTCTCTTGGGTTGAAACGCCCGCCGCATGGGACGAGCTTGTAGGGATCAAGGGTAGAAGGCGTAAACGCGATAACCGGCGGCCGGCAGCTCGGTGCTGATGGGCACGTTGCTGGTGACTTCGCCACGCGCCTCGAATGCGCGCTCGCCTGCAATTTCTTTGGGCAGCCACTCGGCCGGGGCGATGACGCGGCGCGACAGGGCGCGGTCGAAACGATCGGTCAGCGTCAATTCGAGTTGCGGCCAGCGTTGCGGATAGTCGGCCCGGTTGCGCAGCGTGACCACCAGACGGTAGTGGCCGGTGCTGCTGGGATCGGGAATGAGGTCGGTGCCTTCCACCACGATCAGCTTGGCATCGGTCGGGAAGGGCACGGTGCAGCCGAAATTCGCGCAGGCTTCTTCCAGTGTTGGGCGCACGGGCGGATAGGCGCGCGCCAGTTCGGTGCGGAACACATAGGCGCCAGCCAGGGTCGCCACGATGAGCAGCAGCAGGCAGCCGATCAGCCACCACACCGAACGCTTGCGCGGCGGCTCGACGCGCAGCGGTGTGATTTCGTCTTCGAGGAAGGCGGTGGGGGTGGGCGTGACCGAGATTTCCGGCAGCGAGCCGATGCCATCGGCCGTCATCGCCACCGGCATGGGTTCGTCGCCGAAATCGGGGTGGCCGGGCTCGCGGCGCGGGGTTTCCGGCTCATCGAGGCTGTCCTCGATGGCGACAGGCGATGCGATGGCTTCCGCTTCGGGGTCCGTGTGGGGCGGGGGGGGCGATTCGTCGGCCGGGTGCTCGTCCAGATCCAGATCGAAGCCGGGCTCCAGCCCATGCACCACGATGGGCTCGGCGGGCAGATCGCCTTCATCGGCCGCGCGGTGGGGGGCGAAGAACGTCGGTTCGCGCAGGTCGAGATCTTCCGCCGCCGGCAGGCTCGGCATGTCCCATTGCGTGCGGTTCGTCGATGGCGGCGGGGCCATGTCGGCTTCCGCCCGCGCCCGCAGTTCGTCATCGAAGTTCGTCGAGGTGCTCAGCCATTCGGCCGGCGCCAGGGGCTCGACGGGCTCGTCGAAATCCAGATCGAAATCGGGTTTGAAAGGCAGGTCCACCGGCTGCGGCGAGGCCAGCGTGATCGGCTCGGCGACGACGTGTTCAGACGCGTCCGGCGCTTCTTGTCGGGGCGGCGCGGTGGGGGCCTCCGGCGATGCCGCAGGTGCTTGTTCGGCGGCAGCTTCGACGACCGTCGGCGCGCGGGTGGCCAGGGCGGCGGCGATGGCGGGAGATGCTTCATCGCGCGGCGTGGCGCCCCCGGCGACGGCCACGCTGTCCTCCGCCATTTCCTCCAGCGAGCTGAGCGCGGAAAACGCCGTGTGGCATTTGCCGCAGCGGACGCGTCCGTTGCGTGCGGTCAGTTGCTCCGGCCGTACGCGGAATGTGGTGCCGCAGGAAGGGCAGCGCGTGGTCAGCATGCGCGGCGACCTTCAAGTCGAATCCAGCCCTCCCGCTCGGCGCCCACCGTGAGCGCAATGTAAGGCGCATAGGCGTCGATCACTTGCTGGGCCTGCGGCGCCAGCACGCCCGACAGGGCCAGCGCGCCACCCGGCGCGACATGGCTGGCGATGGCCGGGGCCAGCACGCACAGCGGATTGGTCAGGATATTGGCCACCACGCGGTCGAACTGGCCTGCGATGGCCTGCTTGCTGCTGTGAAACAGGCCGCTGACGCCATTGCGCTCGGCATTGGCCAGGCTGGCCTGTACGGCGTGATCGTCGATGTCGACGCCGACGACGCGGCCGGCGCCGATCTTGGCGGCGGCAATGGCCAGGATGCCCGAGCCGCAGCCGTAGTCGAGCACGCTGGTGCCGTCGGCGACGTGCTCGGTGAGCCATTGCAGGCACAGGTGCGTGGTCGGATGGGAGCCGGTGCCGAAGGCCATGCCGGGGTCCATCTCGATGTTGATGGCATCCGGGTCGGGGGCGTCGTGCCACGAAGGCACGATCCACATGCGATCGGTGATGCGGATGGGGTCGAACTGCGACTGGGTCAGTTGGACCCAGTTCTGTTCGGCGACTTCTTCGACGCGGAAGTCGGGCACTTCGGCCAGCCCGACGGCACCGGCGGCCTGCGCCAGCGCCACGGCCAGTTCGATGTCGGCGTCGAAGAGGGCGATCACGAAGCTGTGATCCCACAGACGCTCGTTGACGTGGCCGGGTTCGCCGAACTGCGGCTTCTCCTGGTCGGTGCCGGCGTCGGCGTCTTCAATGCTGACCGACAGCGCGCCCGCGTCCATCAGCGCTTCTGACAGCGCTTCGGCCCGGTCGGCTTCGGCTTTGAGGGTGACGGAATACCACATGGGTTCCCTATGTAACGCAACGGCGCAAGAAACGCAAAGGGCGCACGATGCGCCCTCGCGTCAGCCGGGATGAGCGAGCGCTCACTTGCCCGACAGCTTGTGCTCCAGGTAATGGATGCTGGTGCCACCCTTGAGGAAGTTGGCGTCCTGCAGCATTTCCTGGTGCAGCGGAATGTTGGTCTTGATGCCATCGACCACCATTTCGGACAGGGCGATGCGCAGACGGCGGATGGCCTGTTCGCGCGTATCGCCATAGGCGATCACCTTGCCGATCATCGAATCGTAGTGCGGCGGCACGGTATAGCCGGCGTACACGTGCGAATCGACGCGGATGCCCGGGCCGCCCGGCGTATGCCAGGACAGGATCTTGCCCGGCGACGGCGTGAACTTGAATGGGTCTTCGGCGTTGATGCGGCATTCCATGGCATGGCCGCGCAACTGGATGTCCTTCTGCTTGAAGCGCAGGGGCTCGTCGTTGGCGATGCGGATCTGTTCCTGCACGATGTCCACGCCGGTGATCATTTCGGTGACCGGGTGTTCGACCTGCACGCGCGTGTTCATCTCGATGAAGAAGAACTCGCCGTTTTCGTAGAGGAACTCGAACGTGCCGGCGCCGCGATAGCCGATGCGCTTGCACGCCGCCACGCACGACATGCCCACTTTTTCGAGCAGCTTGCGGTCGATGCCGGGCGCCGGGGCTTCTTCGATCACCTTCTGGTGGCGGCGCTGCATCGAGCAGTCGCGTTCGCCCAGGTAGATCGCATTGCCCTGCTGGTCGGCCAGCACCTGGATCTCCACGTGGCGCGGATTTTCCAGGTACTTCTCCATGTAGACCGTGGAGTTGTTGAAGGCCGCGCCGGCTTCGGTGCGGGTGGTGGTCACGGCCGAGATCAGCGCTGCCTCGGTGTGCACTACGCGCATGCCACGGCCACCGCCGCCGCCCGCCGCCTTGATGATGACCGGATAGCCGACCTGGCGCGCGATCTTGACGATTTCCTTGGGGTCGTCGGGCAGCGCGCCGCCGGAACCCGGCACGCACGGCACACCGGCTTCGAGCATGGCCTGCTTGGCGCTGACCTTGTCGCCCATCAGGCGAATCGTTTCGGGGCGCGGGCCGATGAAGACGAAACCGGACGATTCGACGCGTTCGGCGAAGTCGGCGTTTTCGGACAGAAAACCATAACCGGGGTGGATCGCCTCGGCGTCGGTCACTTCGGCCGCCGCGATGATGCGCGGCACGTTCAGGTAGGACTGACCGGACGGCGCCGGCCCGATGCACACCGATTCATCGGCGAGCTTGACGTACTTCGCTTCCGTATCCGCTTCGGAGTGGACTGCCACCGTGCGGATGCCCAGCTCGCGGCAGGCGCGCAGGATACGAAGAGCGATTTCGCCGCGATTGGCGATCAGAATTTTCTCAAACATGGGGACCCCGTGGTGCGCTCGGCGCGTGGCGGCTCAATGGGCCGCGCGGCGCCATGCTTGGCGCGTTAGCCAATGACAAACAAGGGCTGGCCGTATTCGACCGGTTGACCATTTTCCACGAGGATGGCCTTGATGGTGCCGGAGGCGTCGGCTTCGATCTCGTTCATGAGCTTCATGGCTTCGATCAGGCACAGGGTGTCGCCGGTGGAGACGGCGTCGCCTTCCTTCACGAAGGATTCGGCGCCCGGCGCCGAGGAGCGGTAGAACGTGCCCACCATGGGCGACTTGACCACGTGCCCTTCGGGCGTGGCCGGTGCGGCGGGGGCCGCGGCGACCACGGCGGCGGGTGCGGCAACGGGCGCCATCATCGGCTGGGGGGCGCTGACGTAGGTCATGGGCGCGGCAGCGGCCGAGGCATGTTTGGCGATGCGTACTTTTTCCTCACCTTCGGTGACTTCGAGTTCGGCGATACCGGACTCTTCCACCAGGTCGATGAGTTTCTTCAGTTTTCTCAGATCCATGTCCACTCCAAGACGAAAAAAGGCGGCCATGCTCCATGGAGACGCCGCCTGTTTGATTGTGTTGTTTTCTATCGGATGGTCGGCGCGGGTATTACAGCGACGCGCGCACGGCGTCCACGCGTTTGAGCGCGTATTCGAGGGCCAGCATGTAGCCCTGGGGGCCGAGGCCGCAGATGACGCCCACGGCGATGTCCGACAGGTACGAGTGATGCCGGAACGCTTCTCGCGCGTGGATATTGGTCAGATGCACCTCAACGAAGGGAATCTTCACGGCCGCCAGCGCATCGCGCAGGGCCACGCTGGTATGCGTGTAGGCCGCCGGGTTGATGACGATGAAGTTGACCCCCTCGGCCCGCGCAGCCTGCACGCGGTCGATGAGCTGGCCTTCATGGTTGCTCTGAAAGGATTCCAGCCGCACGCCCGACGCACGTGCCCGCGCGTCCATCTCGGCATGGATATCGGCCAGCGTGGTGTGGCCGTATATTTCCGGCTCGCGTGTGCCGAGCAGGTTGAGATTGGGGCCGTGGAGGACCAGAATGCGTGCGGGGCCGGCGGCTGCCTCACCCGCCGCTTGAGCCTTGGCTCCGCCGCCCGGGCCGGTCGACTTGGATTTCTTCGGGCTCGTCATGGCCGCGAGTTTGCCGCAATTGCCTGCAAGTTGTCTATGGTTTCGACGCTATTCGCATCAAAGGTCACCGACAATCGGAACTATCGCACGTTCGCCGCAGATGTCAGCGCAGTCTGCAATTCCGCCTCCTTGAACGCCCCCAGTTTGACCTGATGAACGGCGCCGCGCGCGTCGATCAGCACGCTGAACGGCAAAGCCTGCGCAGTATTGCCCAATTGGCGCGTCAGACTCAGCAGGTTGGCGTCGCCGAGCAGCAGCGGATAGCGCGTATCGTGGGTGGCGGCATACGCCTTGAGCGCGGCGGCTTCATCGATGCCGATGCCGACGAATTGCACGCCGGGATAGCGCGCGGCGGTGTCGTTGAGGAGCGGCATTTCTTCGCGGCAGGGCGCGCACCACGTTCCCCAGAAATTCACCAGCATCGGTTTGCCGCGCCATTGGCCCATGTCGACCAGCGCGCCGCTGGCGTCGGGCAGGCGCGCACGCGTCAGTTGCGTGAGCGCGGCCTGCTCGGGGCTGGCCGGGGCCGCAAAGTGGTAGCCGGTGCCGACGCCGGCGACGGTCGCCACCAGCGCTACTGCGCCCAACACCACCGTCCGCTTCATTCTTCGCCGATGTCGCCGACCAGCGCGGCGACGGCGTCCACCCGCGCCCGTTCGGCGAGCTTGCTGCCGCCGGGCGAGCGGCGCGGCGAACGTTCGCCCAGGTGATCGTAGATGTGCAGCCGGAACGGCACTTCGCCCCAGTCGAATTCGAGTGTCGCTTCCGGCGCGTCCGGCCCGCTGCGGCGCACCTCACGGTGCTCATAGCGCAG
Source organism: Rhodocyclaceae bacterium (assembly GCA_047605765.1). Classification (GTDB taxonomy): domain Bacteria; phylum Pseudomonadota; class Gammaproteobacteria; order Burkholderiales; family Rhodocyclaceae; genus JBGVSA01. The sequence goes on along the minus strand of JASGFB010000005.1, from coordinate 32,524 downwards.
CCCCTGGTTGAGCAGGAAGATCTCCACGTCCTTGGCGCTGTCGGCGTAGATCTCGAGTTCGACTTCCGAGAACGCGCCCGCCGTGCCCGCCAGCACGGTGCCGGTCAGGTAGGGGCGGAAGGGCTCGAGCATGTGCATGACCTCGATGGCCGCCAGACGCATCTCGCGCAGCCGCGCTTCGTCTTCCTCGTCACGGAACAGGGCGACATAGGCGTGCAGTTCTTCTTCGACCTCGGCATTGGTCGGCAGCGCTTCCGCGTTGGTGAAACCAAGCTGCCGTGCCGCCTTGCGCTTGGCAAACCCGAAATCGTCGATGCCCTCTTCGGCCATCAAACGCGCCGCGTGGGCGGCGACGCTGCGTCGCAGCGATTGGTTATGGCGCTCGGACATGGCTGCGTCCCTGTGGGCTGTTGTGCGTATGCCGTGGTCAGACGGCAAACTGGAGCTAAAATTCCGTCCCTATTGTACAGATCGCCGTCGCGGTGAGGACCCGCTCGCACCGGACGCGCGCCTTCATGCCGCCCGGCGGCGCAACGGATCCTTCATGCACATTCACATCCTCGGTATCTGCGGCACCTTCATGGGTGGCATCGCCTTGATCGCGCGCGCGGCGGGCCACACCGTCACCGGCTGCGACGCCAACGTCTACCCGCCCATGAGCACGCAGCTCACCGAGCAGGGCATCGCTCTGATCGAAGGCTACAGCGCCACGCAGCTCGACAGTCTGCAGCCCGATCTGTTCGTGGTCGGCAACGCGGTTTCGCGCGGCAATCCGCTGCTCGAAGCGATCCTCGATCGCGGCCTGCCGTATACGTCCGGTCCGCAGTGGCTGGCCGATCACGTCCTGTGTGACAAGTGGGTGCTGGCGGTGGCCGGTACCCATGGCAAGACCACCACGTCGTCGCTGCTGGCGTGGCTGCTCGAAGACGCCGGCCTCAATCCGGGCTTCCTGATCGGTGGCGTGCCGGGCAACTTCGGCGTGTCGGCGCGGCTGACCGATTCGTCCTTCTTCGTCATCGAGGCGGACGAATACGACACGGCGTTCTGCGACAAGCGCTCGAAGTTCTTGCACTACCGCCCGCGCACGGCGATCCTCAACAATCTGGAATTCGATCACGCCGACATCTTTGCGGATCTGGCGGCCATCGAAACGCAGTTCCACCACCTGGTGCGCACTGTGCCGTCCACCGGTCGCCTTCTCGTCAACGGCGGCGAGGACAGCCTCGCACGCGTGCTGGCACGTGGCTGCTGGAGCGAGGCGGAGCACTTCTGCGGCAACGGCCGCTGGCAGTACCGCGACGTCGATCAGGCCGACACGGTGGCGTTCCTGCTCGATGGCGAGGAAGTCGCCCGGTGCGCGCTGCCCCTGACCGGCGCCCATAACCGCGCCAATGCGCTGGCGGCCCTGGCCGCCGCCCGCCACGTCGGCATCACGCCGGCGCAGAGCGCGCAGTCACTGGAACGTTTCGAAGGCATCAAGCGCCGCATGGAGGTGCGTGGCGTGGTGCGCGAGGTCACCGTCTATGACGACTTCGCCCATCATCCGACGGCCATCGCCACCACCGTCGCCGGCCTGCGCCGGCGTGTCGGCAAGGCACGCATCCTGGCCGTGCTGGAGCCGCGCTCCAACACCATGAAGCTGGGCACCATGAAAAGCCAGCTTCCGGCCAGCCTGGCCGATGCCGACGCCGTGTATTGCTATGCCCACAATCTTGGTTGGGACGCCGCCGAAGTCTTCGACACCGTGGGCAGCAAGGCGCGCACTTTCGACGATCTGTCGGCGCTGGTGGCGGCCGTCGCTCGCGATGCGCGCGCCGGCGATCATGTGCTCGTCATGAGCAATGGCGGCTTCGGTGGCGTTCACGACAAGCTGCTCAAGGCCCTCGGTGGCCTCTGAGTACGCAGAAGGGGCGCTGTCAGAGAAGAGAAGGAAAGGCGCCCTGTCAGCGGTCGCCGCAGGGCGTCGCGCCCGGGCCCCCTCGTCGCAGGCCAGACTGAACAGGGGCGGGCGTTGCGGCGCCCGCCCCTGTCGCCTCAGTGGCGGGTGGTGACGAAGCCGCGGATCAGTTCGAGCAGCACGTCTTCCTGGTACGGCTTGCCCAGGTAGTGATTGACGCCGATCTCGCTGGCGTAGTTGCGGTGCTTATCGGCCATGCGCGAGGTGATCATGATGATCGGCAGATCGCGCAGGCGTTCGTCGGCCCGCACGTTGCGCGCCAGATCGAAGCCATCCATGCGCGGCATTTCGATGTCGAGCAGCATGACATCCGGCTTGATCTCCACCAGTTGCTCCAACGCATCGACCCCATCCTTGGCGGTGATGACGTGATAGCCCTCGCGTTCGAGCAGGCGGCTGGTGATCTTGCGCACGGTGAGCGAATCGTCGACCACCATCACGGTGGGTACGCGCACTTCCTCCACCTGCGGCACGATCGCCACGCCCTGGCCGTTGTCGGCGTCCTCCGCCTTGAGGCGGCTGGCCAGCACGACGGGGTTCAGGATCAGCGCGATTTCGCCGTCCGGCAGCACGGTCGCGCCGGTAAAGCCTTGCAGGCGAACAAACTGCGGGCCGGCGTTCTTGACGATCACTTCCTGGTTGCCGCGCAGTTCGTCGATGTGCATGGCCAGCGTTTCGTTGCCGGCGCGCAGCAGCAGCACCCAGTGGAAGCGGTTCTGCGTCGGCTGCGTGGCGCGATCGCCGAGCAGGCGCGGCATGTAGCGGAACGGGTAGTGCTCGTTCTTCCATTCGGCGAAGCCACGGGCGCGCATGTCGTTGAGCGCGTCTTCCTTCAGTTCCAGCGCCTGTTCGACCATGTTGGACGGGATCGCGTAAGTGCGGCCCGCCGTGCGGACCAGCAGCGCCTGCGTCACCGCCAGCGTCAGCGGCAGACGGATCATGAAGCGTGCGCCCTGGCCGCTGACCGAGCTGACCTCGATGCGGCCACCGACGGCCAGCGTCTCGCTCTTGACGACGTCCATGCCGACGCCGCGCCCGGCCACGCCGGACACCGTGTCGGCGGTTGAAAAGCCGGGCTCGAAAATCAGCTGCGTCAGGCGGCTGTCGGGCGGCGTTTCGTCGGCCTCGACCAGGCCCGCCGTGCGGCCACGGGCGAGGATGCGCTCGAAGTTCAGGCCCCGGCCGTCATCGCGGATCTCCAATGCGATTTCGTTGGACAACTGCGACAGCGTTACCGTGATCTGGCCGAACTCGGCCTTGCCGGCGCCGACGCGATCGGCGGGCGATTCAATGCCGTGTGCAATGGCATTGCGCAGCAAGTGCTCGATCGGGGCGATCATCTTGTCCAGCACGCCACGGTCGATTTCGACACGGCCATTGCGGATGTCGAGGTTGGCGCGCTTGCCCAGTTCCTTGGCGGTCTGGCGGACCACCCGGTAGAGGCGGTCGGCGGCGTCTTCGAACGGCACCATGCGCACGGCCATCAGGGCCTGCTGCAAGTCGCGCGACAGGCGCGCCTGCGAATGCAGGGCGGCGTCGGACTGGTCGAGATTGCGCAACAGGTTCTGCTGGATCGTGGTCACGTCGCCGACCGACTCGGCCATCATGCGGGTGACTTCCTGCAGGCGTGTGAAGCGGTCGAACTCCAGCGGATCGAATTCGCCGTGGGTAGCCTCGGCGGCCGCCAGGCGCGACTGCATCTGCGATTCGGCCTGGATTTCGATCTCACGCAACTGGTTGCGCAGACGGATCACGTTTTCGGTCAGGTCCAGCAGCGACCGGCGCAGCGTACGCATTTCGCCTTCGACGCGGGTGCGCGCAATACTGATTTCGCCCGCCTCGTTGACGAAGCGGTCGATGGAGTCGGCGCGCACGCGCAAGGTCGAACGCGCCCCTTGCACGGCTTCGCCTTCGTCGGCCGGCAGCAGCGTGGCTGCGGCGCTCGCCACCGGCGTCGGCGCCGCTTTGGCGCTGGCGCCATCCGGGCCATGCATGGCCGGCGCAGCGGGCGCCTCGGTGCCGGGCTGACGCAGTGCCGTCACCATGGCGCCGACGTGATCCAGGCCGGTTTCCATGTCGTCGGCGAGCGTGCCGGTGGCATCGCCGCCGGCCTCCAGGCGCGATTCCATGCTGTGGACGTATTCGCCCAGGCGCATCGCACCCGCCATGCGGGCGCTGCCCTTGAGCGTGTGCAGCAGGCGCGCCAGCGCCTGCACGTGACCCGCTTCGCCCGGCTCGGCGCGCATCTGGCGGATGGCCGCGCCCAGTTCGCCGGACAGCTCTTCGACTTCCTCGAAGAAGATCGGCAGCAGTTGTTCGTCCAGCTCGTCCTGTACCGTGCTCTTGGGTTCGGGCTCTTCGCTTTCTTCCTGGGCGGTGGGGGCGGCCAGTTCGTCGTCGTCTTCCTCGGTCTGCAGTGCCGGGGCGACGATCTGCTCGGCCGATGCGAACACCGGCTGCAGGTTATCCAGTTGTTCGACGAGTTCGGTTGCCGCCGCCGGCATCGACAGCACGGCGATGTTGTCGAACATCGTTTCGAGCGTGTCGAGGGCCAGGTTGGCCAGCGACAGCTGGTCGCGCGACGGCGCCTGGTCTACGTCGCACAGGCGATGCAGGGCGTGTTCCAGCGCCTTGGCCAGCGTGTAGGCCGGCTCGATGCGTGCTGTTCCCGAAATACCCGCCAGCGTGTGGGCCGCGCGCACGGCAGTCGCGCGTGGTGCCAGCATGTCGTCGGCGGCCATGTCGGCCAGCTCGGTGCGCAGGGTGTCCAGATGCTGGCCGGCTTCGACCATGTAGAGGTCATAGAGGCCGCGCGACAGCGTATGCGTCCCGATCACCACGTCCGCTTCCGGCGCGGCCGGTGGCGTGGGTTCGGTGTTGAGGCCGGGCAGGCTCAGGTGCGGTAGCTCGATATCGCCATCGTCATCGTCGATGGAGACGATTTCGAGATCGTCTTCCGCCGGGGCCGGCGCGCGGCGCGCTTCGACGGGGGCGGGGGTTGCCTTGGCCGGCGGGTTGTCTTCCAGCGTGAAGTCGAGCGTCGTGGTGGTGACGTTGGCCTCTTCTTCGACCTGCGCGATGTCGTCGACGTCTTCTTCCAGGGCCGGCAGGGCAATGACTTCGGTCTCTTCGGCCGCCGCTTCGTCGGTCACCACGGTGTGCGCTGTGTCCTCGGCCAGCGCGGGCAGCGCTTCGATCTCGTCGGTCAGTTCGATGTCGTCGGCTGCCGCATCATCGGCGACCACGTCGGTGGCGGGCGCCGCGTCGATGGCGCCGTCGTTGGCCGGCGCGCTGTCGGTGAGATCGTCCAGCTCGAAATCGAGCGGGGCGTCGGCGACCTGCGCCAGATCGAGGTGTTCCGGTTCGACGGCGTCGTTGGCGGCGTCGGCCGTCGACGGGGCCAGCGACAGTGCGTCCAGCAAGGGCTCATTGAGCGACAGCGGCTCGGGCAAGGGCTCGAGCAATTCCTCGATATTGAGCGCCGTGGTGGTCAGTTCTTCGTCGTCCTCATCGTGACGGGCGGCTTGGTCACCATCACGACGGGGTTCCTGCGCCAGCGCATCGAAGTTCAGCACGGTGGCCGACAGGTCGTCGGTATCGTGCGTGTCGAGCGGCAATTCGCCACGCGCCGGCTGTTCGGTGAGCGATTGCAGCGGCGGGATGTCGAGTTCGTGCGGCCGCGCACGGTGGAACGGGTTGATCGAGGTCGCCGCCAGATCGAACTCCGGCATGCGGCCTTCATCCATCAGCGCGTGGATGTCGCTCTCGGCCAGGGTGGCCGTCAGGTCGAGTTCCTTGGCGCCTTGCGGCAGCGGCGGCTCGTCCGGCAGATCGAGGCCGAACGCGGCCAGCGCCGGCAGATCCAGGCGCGTTTCTTCCAGCGACGATTCGTAGTGGTGTTCGGTGCCGAGTTCGGGCAGCACGAAGTCATCGAGATCGAAGCGCGTTTCGTTGAGCGAGGCTTCGATGTCGTGCGGTGCCGGGTCGGCCTGATGCAGGGCCGCGACGGCCGCCGGAATCGTCGGGCTGGCCGGCGACACATGCGGTGCGGCGTCGCTCACCGGCGCATCCAGCGCGGCCAGCAAGCGTGTCGCGTGGTCGATGAGGGCGGCCGCGTCATACCAGGCGCCGCCGCCGGCCAGCAATTGCCTGACCCATTCGCCGAACACCGCACGGCCTTCGTCGATCAGGGACAGGACCCGCGCGTCGGCATCGTTCTCCAGTTGCAGCCAGCGGTTCATCGTCATTTCGACGTGGCGGGCCGCTTCCGAGAAGTCCGCCAGACCGACCATGCGGCTACTGCCCTTGAGCGTGTGGAAGGCGCGGCGTACGGTGGTCAGCGCTTCGACATTGTGCGGTTCGGCACTGGCCTGGTCGCGCGAGGCGGCCAGCGTCTGCAGGACTTCCTGCGCTTCTTCGAGGAAGATCTCCAGCAGTTCGGCATCCAGCTCTTCGGTCGACGCGCTCAGCAGGCGCGCCGTTTCCGGCGACGGCTGAGGTGCGACGGTCGGTGCCACGGCCGAGAGCGCTTCCTTGATCTGCTCACCGGCGACATCGCCGCCGGCCTTCAGCGTGGCGAGGGCGTCCTTGGTGTGTTGTTCGAGCTGGCTGTCGGCCACCAACTGGGCGTCTTCGCGCAGCGATTCGAGATTGCTCACCAGCTGCTCGCGCAGCCCCTGGTCTTCGGGCGATTCGCGCAGCGCGGCTGCCAGGGTCTGCGCTTCGCGCGTGCCACGGGCCAGTTGAGCCTCGACCGTGGCGGACACGGCGGCGACTTCTTCTTCGGGCGCGCGTGCGGCGCTCGGATTGAGATACGTTTCCAGCCGGGCCGGGCCGTGCTTGAGGGCTTCGACATAGAAGCCCAGGGCCGACAACTGGTGGGCGATGGCGTCGCATTGCGCCTGTTCCGGCGCATCTTCTTGCGTGCTGAACTGCACCACCTGGGCGGCGCATTGGCGCACCAGGGCGGCAGCGTCCGCTTCACCCAGCATGGCCAGCGCGCCTTCGATCTGCTTGAGCGGATTGGCCAGGTTGGCGAGCGCGTCGCGATGGACGGGGTTGCGGAAGTAATTGTCCAGCGTCTGTTCGATCTGGCCCAGATTGGCGAGGATCTCGCGCGCCAGCTGGTTGAAGAAGAGCTTCTCCTGGGCCCGGCGCGAGGCGCCGCCCAACAGGCTGTCGTCGAGCGCCGGCAGGTTTTCACCGCGCATGCGGCTGGCATAGCGCTCGCGCAGCAGGTCTACCTGCTGGCGCAATTGCTGCGGGTCGACCACGCCGGATTCGCTGGCCTGTTCCACCACCAGCAGGCCAGTGGCCACTTCCATGGCGATGGCATCGTTATGGCGCAACGGATCGGCCCGCAGCCAGCCCAGCAGGTTGGCCATGGCGCCGAGCAGGCGGTCGACCTCCTGCATGTGCAGCGGGGCGGCGCGCGCAATGACCTCCACCAGTTGTTCCTGAAACTGCGGCAGCGCCACGGCGGCACCCGCGCAGAAGCGGTTCCACATTTCCTTGGCGTTTTCGAGCGACTCGCGCAATTGCAGGGCGAGCGGCACGCGCAGCGTGTCGGACAGCTCCTGGTCGGAGGCGGGCAGCGCGCTGTCGAGGCGATAGACATGACGCACCGATTGCGCGTGCGGCGTATCGATGCGGGCGGTGGCGATGAAATACAGCACGTCGCGCACCAGCCGTTCGGCCACGCTCTGCGAGCCTTCCATGAGGCGGCGCATCTGCGTGTCGATGCGGCGGCACAGGCGGTGGGCCTGGCGATCGCCCGGCACGGCGCCGCTGGCAAGCCCTTCGAAGAACGCCACGGCGGCCCACCAGAACGAACGCGTGGCAGGCAGGGTCTGGATGCGCTCGATGCCTTGCACGGCGCGCAGCATTTCCACCGGGCCGGCATCCGATTTGGGCTGGCGGATCCACAGCAGCAGGCCCTTCTCGAAGCGGCCACGCAGCACGCGCGCTTCACGCGCGGCGCGTTCCGGCGACACCTCGCCGACCTGGCCCAGGGCCGGGCGGCGTGACAGATCGGGGAAGAACAGCTCCGACGGCGGCGGCGCATCGCCCCCGCGTGCGGCCACCAGATCGCGGTAGACGGGGTACAGGCGCAGCGGCTGGTGCGGCGCGCCGGCGAGCAGTTCGTTGATGTAGTTGGCGAGTACGGCGATGGCGCGATTGGCCAGCGTGAGTTTGTCCGGCGCGTGGGCATCGCTGGCGGCCAGCACGGCCAGCAGCTTGTCGATCGCTTCGGAGAACTGCGTGACGCCGTCGAGCCCGACTACCGACAGTGCGCCGCTGGCCTGGTGCACGTGAGTCTGCGCAAAACGCAGCGGCTCGCGTTCGTCCGGCCGTTGCAGCGCATCGGCCAAGCTTTCGCGCGCACGCGCCAGCGCTGCGTCGATCTCGCTCTTCACCCACGTGAGCGGGCCGACATCAAACTCATTACTAAAAGTCATTCACGTTGCCCCGTGAGACGCTGTGTCAAAAAAGCTGGCCCGTCATCGTGCGGGCCAGTGAGTGTCTTGCGAATGGCGCGGGTGTCAGACCTTGAAGCCGGACACCGAGCCCTTCAGTTCGACCGCGAGGTCGGCCAACTGGCCGATCGACACGGCCGATTGCTGCGTGCCGCGCGTGGTCTGTTCGGTAATGGCCAGAATGTCGCGCATCGCTTCGGACACTTCGGTTGCCACCGAGGCCTGACGCTGCGTGTCGGACGAAATCTTCTCGACGAGCGTGGCCATTTCCACCGACACGTCGCCGATTTCGGACAGGGCCTGACCGGCGGCGTCTGAGAGCTTGGCCCCTTCCACCACGCCACGGGTCGAGTTTTCCATGGCCGCCACGGCGTCCTGCGTATCGGTCTGAATGGTCTTCACGATCGCCGCGATCTGCTTGGTGGCTTCGGCCGAGCGTTCGGCCAGGCGCTGCACTTCTTCGGCCACGACCGTGAAGCCGCGGCCCGCTTCACCGGCCGAAGCGGCCTGGATGGCGGCGTTCAGGGCCAGCACGTTGGTCTGTTCGGTAATGTCGGAAATCAGTTCCACGATTTCACCGATCTCCTGCGAGGATTCGCCCAGGCGCTTGATGCGCTTGGAGGTTTCCTGGATCTGCTCGCGGATTTCGTTCATACCCGAAATCGAGTTCTGCACCGCGTCGGCCCCCTTGCGGGCGGCTTCCAGCGAACGGCGCGCCACCTGCGCGGTTTCCAGCGCCGAGGACGACACCGCGCTCATCTGGCGGGCCATGTCCTGCACCTGCGAGCCGGCGGTCTGGATCTCGCGCGACTGGCGTTCCGAGGCGTCGAGCAGCTCGCCGGACACGCGTTGGGCGGATTCGGTGGCGCTGGTCACGCGGCCGGCCGCGTCGTTGATGCGGCGTACCAGCACGGAGAGTTCTTCAATGGTGTAGTTCACCGAGTCGGCGATGGCGCCCGTCACGTCTTCGGTCACCGTGGCGCGGATGGTCAGGTCACCGTCGGCCAGGTCGCCCATTTCGTTCATCAGGCGAAGAATGGCCTGCTGGGTGTTGTTGCGCTCGTCTTCGGCGTTGGCGCGCTGACGTTCGGCTTCTTCGCGGCGGGCGCGAATGTCGTCGTTGTACGTACGCGCCAGCAGGAACAGCGTGGCCAGAGTCAGCAGCGTGGTGATGGCGATCAGCGTCGAGCGCCAGGTCCAGCCGGTGAAGTGGCCCTTGTAGGCGACCGTCAGCGCATCGGCCTTGGCCAGCACGTCATTGGAGTTCTGGAAGATCTGCGTGCCGGCGCGCTTGGCCTGCACCAGCAGTTGCACGTTCGACAGGATGTCGCCGATGGCGAGCTGGTGCATCTGCGCGTAGCGCTTGAGGCCATCGAGCTTTTCCACCGTTTCGGCATCGCTGGTCATCTTGGTCAGCTCGGCCAGCAGTTCTTCCAGCGAGTTCGAATCCTTGCCCAGCAGGAACACCACTTCAGGATCGACCGATTCGGAGGCGAGCAGCGCGTTGGCGTTCTTGGCCATGCGCTGCGTCAGCATCACCACCTGGTTGGCGGTGGCGATTTCCGCCGCCGGCGCGCCGCGTTGCAGCTTGAGCGCGGCGACCTGTTCGGCGAAGTCGAGCAACTGAGCGTTGGTGTTGTTGATGTTGTCCACCGCCGTGCCCAGGCGCGTCACGTTGACCCCCTGGCTGATCAGCGCGGCGGCGTCCTTGTCCACCTTGGCCCACGAGGCGGTCAGGTTGTTGAGGCTTTCCTGCACGGCGGAGGGGCTGGACGGCACGCTGACGCCGTCGATGTCGCCGCCCTTGGTGACGGCGTCGAGCAGTTCGATGAATTGCTGGCGCGATTCGCGCAGTTCCTCAAAACCGCGGCGGCCGCCGGTCACCGCCAGCTGCGAAGCCTTGGCGAGCACCTGCGACTGCGTACCCATCTGCGTGGATGCCGACACGAACGCCGTCCCCTGGTTGGCGAGGCGGATCTGCCAGGCGGTCAGGCCAATGGTGACCAGCGCCAGCACCCCGAACACCACGCCCAGCGTGCGCAACTGTTCGGCGACAGGCTTTTCGGCCAGTCCAGGCACCTTCAGAGAAAAACGGTTGCGCAGCGATTTGGCCGAGCGGTCCGTGGCGTGCTCCATGATCGTGCTATCGCCGCCGATCGCGGCTTGATTCGCGCCTTGCACGAAGAACGTGCGGCCAAACAATTTCAGTGCCATGTTGCGCTCCGAGGATGCGGGCTGTATGTCAGGCGGGCACACACGGTGCCCGCGACGGGTTGTAAGTGGGACAAGCGAAGAATGTTCAGTGTCATGGCGCGCGATCGTGCGGCGGCTCAGGCGTCGATGGCGGCTTCCATGAAGCGCGTATCGGCCAGCAGCGGGCGCACGGACAGGCGCTTCCACAGGCGGCCCTGGGCATCGCGCAGGGCGCCCGCGATCCAGGCGCGCGGATCGACGAAGTTCTCGTCGACGTCGAAATCGTCCGGGTTGCGCAGGCCCTGTGCGCGTGACACCAGCAGGGCCGTGTTCATGCCATGGCGCGTACCGATCAGCATGATGCGGGCGTCATTGTTGAGCGTGGTGGGCGTCTCGCCAGAGAAGGCCGCCAGATCGACGACGCTGTATAGGTTGCCGCGCACGTTGGCCAGGCCACGGAACCAGCCGTGGGTGAGCGGCACGGTGGTCAATGCGGGGGCGGCGATGATTTCACCGGCGTCGACCAGGTCGACCAGCCAGTTCTCGCCGCCGGCGGTGAACGCCAGCAGGCCGGCGCGACGGCCGGCGGTCTTTACCTCGGTCAGACGCCGGGTCAGGTCTTGCTGGAATTCACGCAGGCTGATGCGCTTGGCCATGGGCCGCTCCCGTCGGTTCAGTCGATGGCCTGGATTTTGCGCAGCAGCTCGTCGTGATCGAGCGGCTTGGTGACGTAGTCGAACGCGCCCTGACGCATGCCCCAGATCTTGTCGGTTTCCTGATCCTTGCTGGTGGTCATGATGATCGGGATGCTGCGCGTGACTTCGTCGCGCGAGATGGTGCGCGTGGCCTGATAGCCATTGATGCCGGGCATGACCACGTCCATCAGGATGAGGTCGGGCAGTTCGGCCTTGGATTTGGCGACGCCGTCTTCGCCATTTTCGGCGGTCACCACGGTGTAGCCCTGACGCGACAGGAACTCAGTAAGCGCCAGGCGTTCGGTGGGCGAATCGTCAACGACGAGGATTTTCTTTACGGGCATGGCAAACCTCTATGCACTTAACGGGGTGTACGGGGGGCGGTGTGCGCGGAGACAGCCTTGAGCAGGCTGTCTTTCGTGAAAGGCTTGGTCAGGTACTCGTCCGAGCCGACCATGCGGCCCCGGGCACGGTCGAACAGACCGTCCTTGGACGACAGCATGATCACCGGCGTGGCGGCAAAACGCGGATTTTTCTTGATGAGCGCACACGTCTGGTAACCATCCAGGCGCGGCATCATGATGTCCACGAAAATCAGATCGGGCAGGTGGTCGGCGATCTTGGACAGCGCGTCGAATCCATCCTCGGCCAGCAACACCTGGTAGCCGGCCTGCGCCAGGAAAATCTCGGCGCTGCGGCGAATGGTATTGCTGTCGTCGATGACCATCACCTTGACGCTCGAGGCGTCCAGTGTCTCTGCCAACACAATGCTCCTTCAGATTGGGAACCGTTCCCGCTGCCGCACCGACCAGTGTCGGCAACGGCCACAACCCGGCCCCTTGTGTCAGCAGCTCACCCGCTTGGGAATGCCTTTGCCGACAGCTGGCCCGATCTCGCCTCCGAACGGCATATCGCGGCGATGCGCGCGGAAAAAAGCGCAAAAACCGCCGAAAAACGTTTATTTCCTGTGCCTTCGGGGCGGGTCAAAATATACCCAAAAATCATGAGGCCGCAATGTGCCGGCCGACGGGGGGATACGGCCTAGATCTCCACCAGTTCGAAGTCTTCCTTGCGTGCGCCGCATTCCGGACAAGTCCAGTTGGGGGGCACGTCCTCCCAGCGGGTACCGGGGGCGAGACCTTCTTCGGGGTTGCCTGCGGCTTCATCGTAAATCCAGCCGCAAATCAGGCACATGTAGGTTTTATAAGGTGTTACGGGGCTCTCAGACATGTTATCGGGTGAATTAAGTTAAACTTCAATCGATCTTAGCGTAATCCCCATGACCGCCCGAAAGGGCAGTCGTCACGCACTTCTCGCGTCCAATCTTCTATGCCTGAAACCGTCCATTCGACCCCGCCGATCGTGCTGACATTCGCGGCGTCCGACCCGACCGGCGGTGCCGGCCTGCAGTCCGATCTGCTCACGCTGGTCGCCCTGGGCGCCTATCCCCTGTCCGTTGTGACCGGCATCACCCTGCAGGACACGGCGGCGCTGGAAGACATGGACGCCATCGACAGCGACTGGGTGGCCGACCAGGCGCGCGTATTGCTCGAAGATATCCCGGTACAAGCTTTCAAGATAGGCGTACTCGGCAGTATTGAAAACGTGGCGGCGGTCGCCGAAGTCATCGCCGACTATCCGCACCTGCCGGTGGTGTTCGACCCGGTGTTTTCGTCCACCCGCGCCGATGCCTTCGCCGACGAAGAAATGCTGGCCGCCATGACCGAGCTGTTGCTGCCGCTGACCACCGTGCTGACGCCCAACAGCGCCGAGGCGCGCCGCTTCGCGCAGGAAGAAGACGACGACGAAGAGCTGGAGCTGGCCGAGTGCGCGCGCCATCTCGTCGAACTGGGTGCCGATCACGTTCTCATCACCGGCGTGCATGAACCCACCCCGCAGGTGGTCAACACGCTTTATGGCCGGCGTGGGGTGGAGCGCGCCGATGCCTGGGAGCGCCTGCCCGGCGCCTACCACGGCGCCGGCAGTACCCTGGCCACCGCCATCGCGGCGCTGCTGGCGCGGGGCGAATCAGTGTCCGACGCCGTGCGCGCCGCCCAGGAATTTACCTGGAACACGCTGGTGCATGCCCATCGCATCGGTATGGGACAAATGATTCCTAACCGTTTTTTCATGCCCCGCTCATCGTGACATCACTGCGTCGCGGTCTTTACGCGGTGACGCCCGACTGGGACGACACCGCGCGCCTGCTCGCCACCACCAGCGCCATCATCGAAGGCGGCGCGGTCTGCGTGCAGTATCGCCACAAGCATGCCGACGCGGCCCTGCGTCGCGAGCAGGCGCAAGCCGTGGCCGCGCTGTGCCGCGCGCACGGCGTGTGCTGCATCGTCAATGACGACCTGGCGCTGGCGCGCGCCGTGGGGGCCGACGGCGTCCACCTGGGCCGCGAAGATGGTGCGTGCGCGGCGGCGCGGCGCGAGGCCGGCACCGATTTCATCATCGGCGTGTCGTGCTATGACGACTTTGCCCGTGCCGAGACGGCGGTGGCCGATGGCGCCAGCTACGTGGCGTTCGGCGCCGTGTTCGCGTCGCCGACCAAGCCGGCCGCCGTGGCGGCGCCGCTCGCATTGTTCGCCCGCGCACGCCACGCGCTCGCCGTGCCCCTCGTCGGAATCGGCGGCATTTCGGCCGCCAACGTCGAGGCGCTGGTGGCCGCCGGTGCAGACCTTGCCGCTGTCATCACCGATATCTATCTGGCGCCGGATCCGCGCGCGCAGGCTCGGCGCATCGCCGACGCCTTCGCCTCACCGGCCTCAAACCCGCTTTGAAAGATCCCGACCATGTCGCATAACGAAGCACTCTTTTCCCGCGCTCAGGCTGCCATCCCCGGCGGCGTCAATTCGCCGGTGCGGGCGTTCCGCTCGGTGGGCGGCACGCCGCGCTTCATCGCGCGCGCGCAGGGGGCTCGTGTGTGGGATGCCGACGGCATGGCCTACATCGATTACGTAGGTTCGTGGGGCCCCATGATCCTGGGGCACGCGCATCCAGATGTGGTGGCCGCCGTGCAGAAGGCCGCCGCCGACGGCCTGTCGTTTGGCGCGCCGACCGAGCGCGAAGTCGACATGGCCGAAGAACTCAAGCGCCGCGTGCCGGGCATGGCGTCCGTGCGCCTGGTGTCGTCGGGGACTGAAGCCACCATGAGCGCCATACGGCTGGCGCGCGGTTTCACCGGCCGCGATGCCATCGTCAAGTTCGAAGGCTGCTATCACGGCCATGCCGACAGCCTGCTGGTGAAGGCCGGCTCCGGCCTGCTGACCTTTGGCAATCCGTCGTCGGCGGGCGTGCCGGCGGATTTCGCCAAGCACACCCTGGTACTGGACTACAACAACCTCGCCGAACTGGAAGAGACTTTCGCCCAGCGCGGAGGCGAGATCGCCGCCGTGATCATCGAGCCGGTGGCCGGCAACATGAATCTGGTGCAGCCCGATCCGGCCTACATGCGCCGTCTGCGCGAGCTATGCACACAGCATGGTGTGGTGCTGATCTACGACGAAGTGATGACCGGCTTCCGGGTCGGTCCGCAAGGCGCGCAGGGCCTGCAAGGCATCACGGCGGATCTGGTCACGCTGGGCAAGATCGTCGGCGGGGGCATGCCGGTGGGCGCCTTCGGCGGCCGCCGCGACATCATGGAGCACATCGCACCCCTCGGGCCGGTGTACCAGGCCGGCACGCTGTCCGGCAGCCCGGTGGCTGTTGCGGCGGGCCTCGAAACCCTGCGCCTCATCGATGAGCCGGGCTTCTATCCACGCCTCGAAGCGCTGGCGAAGCGCCTGGTGGATGGCCTGACGGCCGCCGCGCGCGAGGCTGGCGTGACGTTCTCGGCGCAAGCGGTGGGCGGCATGTTCGGCGTGTACTTTGCACCTCAGCCACCCCAGTGCTTTGCCGATGTCATGGCTTCCGACCGCGAGCGCTTCAACCGTTTCTTCCATGCCATGCTGGCGCAGGGACATTATTTCGCGCCGTCCGCCTTTGAAGCCGGCTTCGTGTCGGCCGCTCATACCGAGGCCGACATCGACGCCACCATCGCGGCGGCGCGCGAAGTGTTCGCCACGCTCTGAGCGGCGCGTTCAGTCGTGGCCGGGCACGCGCAGGGTCGGAAAGCCACCGGCCTCCCAGCGCGCCTGCAGGGCTCGCCCGCTGTCCACCGTATCCGTGATGAAGTTCCACCAGATGGTGGTGGGTTCCGGCAGGTGTTCACCGCCGAAGAGCATCAGCCGCGCCGCACCTTCGCTCTGCAGTGACAGGGTGTCGCCAGCGTCCAGTTGAATGAGTGCGTGCGGTGACTGAGGGGCGGCCTCGCCGACGCGCACCGTGCCTTCGGCGACATACAGCGCGAGCTCATGGCCGGCGTCCACCTCCAGGTTCACCTTGCCGTTCAGCGTGATGTCCGCATAGACGAGCGACGAATACATCGGCGCCGGTACGTGCCACGCGCTGAGGGCGCCTGCCAGCAGGCGGATGCGGGCATCGTCCTGCTGCCAGACCGGCAGATCTTCGGCGTCGAAGTGATGGAAGGCCGGATCGATGTCGCGCTGGTCGGGCGGCAACCCCACCCATGCCTGTATGCCATGACGCGGCCCGGCCTCGGGTTGCGGATCTTCCGCGTGCACGATGCCGCGGCCGGCCGTCATCCAGTTGGCGGCGCCGGGGCGGATGCGCTGCACCGTACCGAGCGTGTCGCGATGTTCGATCTCGCCGCTGAACAGATAGGTGACCGTCTGCAAGCCCGTGTGCGGATGCGGGCCGACGTAGTCCGGCGCTGGACGGCCGCTGTCGATGGGGCCGAAATGATCGAGAAACACGAACGGACCGACGCGCCGCAGTTCGCGCCGGGGCAAGGCGCGCCACACGCTGATGCCGCTCAGCGCGGCGGGTTTTGCGGTCAGAACGTTCGCGATGCTGCGAGCCTTGCTCATGGTGTGTCCTCGGGTGTGCGTGACATGATCCGGCGGCCGGTGGACAAACAAAACCCGGCATCCGAATGATGCCGGGTTTGCCCCGCGCGCGGGTCGTCAGGCGTGTGTTACGGCAGAGCCTTGGCGACCGCGTCTTCGAACTTGCCGGCGCGGTAGTCCATCAGCGTCTGCATGATCTCTTCCTGCGTGTTCATCACGAACGGGCCGTACTGCGCGATCGGCTCGTCGAGCGGCTGGCCGGCGATGATCAGCACGCGTGCATCGGCGGTGGCCGTGAACACAATGCCGTCGGCATGGCTGTCGTTGACCAGCAGACCCATGTTGCGGTCCGGTACGCGCGTGCCGTCCACGTCCACCTCACCGCGATAGGTGTAGATGAAAGCATTGTGGCCCGCCGGAATGCGCTGCGCGAAGCTGGCGCCTGCCGGCAGATGCACGTCCAGGTACAAGGGGGCGGTGTCCGGACGCGTTACCGCACCATTCACCCCGTGGCTATGGCCCGCGATGACGTGGACCGTGGCCCCCGCGTCGGTGCTAAAGACCGGGATCGCCTCGGCCGGGATGTCGCGGTACGACGGCGCCACCATCTTGTTCTTGGCCGGCAGGTTCAACCACAGCTGGAAGCCTTCCATCAGGCCGTCTTCCTGCTCCGGCAGCTCCGAATGGATGAGGCCGCTGCCGGCCGTCATCCACTGCACGCCGCCATTCTGCAGCAGGCCTTCGTGGCCTGCGCTGTCGCGGTGGCGCATGCGCCCAGCGATCATGTAGGTCACCGTCTCGAAGCCCCGGTGCGGATGGTCGGGGAAGCCGCCCATGTAGTCGTCCGGATTGTCGTTGCGGAAAGCGTCCAGCATCAGGAAAGGGTCGAGCCGGCGCTGCAGGTGCTGCGTCAGCACGCGCGTGAGCTTGACGCCGGCGCCATCGGATGTGGCTTGGCCGCGCACCAGGCGTTCCACGCCGCGCGAGCGCACGACGGTCTCGGTCTGGACGGCAAGGGTGTGACGTGGATCGTTCATGGTGTTCTCTCCTGTGGGTGCCCGCCTGGCGGGGCGGGCGGTTGGCTCTCTGTTGTCAAGTTGGGGGCGGGGGCTCAGGCCAGCGCGGTTTCCAGATCTTCGGCGGCCTGGGCAAAGGCCTTGGCGGCCGCTTCTTCGCCCATCGCCAGCCCTTCGGCGTAGATGAAGCTCACGTCCGTCATGCCCAGGAAGGCCAGCACGGTCTTCAGATACGGCACTTGCGAATCGGCCGGCGTGTCGCGGTACAGGCCGCCTCGGGCCAGCGCCACGTAGACCTTCTTGCCCTTGAGCAGGCCTTGCGGACCATTGGCGGTGTACTCGAACGTGACGCGAGCGCGTGAAATCGCATCGATCCACGACTTGAGCTGGATCGGCACGCCGAAGTTGTACATCGGCACGCCCAGCACGACGACGTCGGCGGCCTGGATCTCGGCGATCACGGCGTCGTCGATGGCGACGCGTGCGGCCTGCTCGGCGGTGCGCTGCTCCGGCGCCGTGAACAAGGCCGTCAGGGCTGCTTCATCCAGCACCGGCAGGGGATTGAGCGCCAGATCGCGCACCACGTGCGTGGTGGCGGGGTGAGCGTGGATGACGCGTTCGACGATGGTGTTGGCCAGGCGGGTGGATTGACCGTTGCCGCGTGCGCTGGCGTTGATTTGCAGGATGTTCATTGCCGTTCTCCGTATGCGTTGTTCAGACTGTGAGTGCAGTCTATTGGCAACGCCCGTGGGCCGGAAGGCCATGAAACGGATATGATTGTTCCACTCATGGAACGCTGGGAGCCCACTCATGGACATGGACGCCAATGATCTCTTGCTGTTCGCTCGCGTCGTCGAGACCGGCAGCTTTTCGCGCGCCGCCGAGCGTACCGGCTTGCCCAAGTCGACCGTGTCGCGGCGCATCACCCAGTTGGAGCAGCGCCTGGGCGAGCGTCTGCTGGCGCGCAGCACGCGCCAACTGGCCCTGACCGACTTCGGCCAGGGTGTGCTCGACCATGCCCGCCGCCTGGCCGAAGAGGTCGACGCTGCCGCCGCTTTCGCGCAGTTCCGTCAGGCCAAGCCGCGTGGGCGCCTGCGCGTGTCCATGCCGCCGGATTTTTCGGAAAGACTGGTGCTGACGAGCTTCTTCCTGCAGTTTTGCAGCGACTACCCGGAAATCCAGCTCGAACTCGACATGTCGCCACGCCGTGTCGATCTGCTCTCCGAACAGTTCGATCTGGCCATCCGCATCGCGCCCAGCCTGCCCGACGATGCCACCCTGGTGGCGCGCAAGCTGTCGGAGTTGGGCGGCGCGCTGTATGCCAGCCCGGCCTATCTGGCGCGCTATGGTCGGCCGCGGACGCCGCAGGATCTGCTCGAACACACCGGCCTGCAACTGGTGGCCAGCAATGGCGAGGTGGCGCAGTGGGACCTCGAATGCGGCGAGCAACGCTGGCGCGGCATTCCGTCGGGGCCGCTGGCCACCAATTCGATGGGCCTGATCCTGCAACTGGCTTCGCACGGTCTGGGCATCGCCCTGTTCACCGAGCGCTTTGCCCAGCCCAGCGTCGAACTGGGTTTGATCGAGCGGGTGTTGCCCGAGTGGACCTCACCGGCGGTGACGGTGTGGGCGGTGACCGCCGGGCGGCGGCTCATCCCCACGCGCACGCGCGTGTTCATCGACGCCCTGGGCGCCGCGCTGCGCAATTGCAGCGAAGTCTTCGCCGCGCAGACGCAGGCTTACAGCGTCGGCAAATCGAAATCGACCAGCCCTGTCCAGCCGACGTAGAGCTGATAGACCTCGTCGTGGTTTTCGATGGCGCCGTGCAGATTGACGTCGTGCGCCTCGGCCCAGGCCAGCGCCGCCTCGCGCGTGGGCGCACCGTGCAGGATCACGTAGCGGTGCAGGTGGAAGTCTTCCACCGCGTTGTCGGTGAACAGATCCGGCCGCGCCTTGTGCAGCAGCGCCAGCAGTTCATCGCTGTCCAGTCCGTTGTTGTCGACTCCGGCGCCGCCGATGAGGGTGGCGATCTTGTAGCGTGCCATGCGTGGTTCTTTCTCTGAATCGTGTGCGCCTTAGCCCACTGCCGCTTGCAGCAGCCATAGCGTACCCATGCCGGCCACGATGGTGGCCAGCACATTGCGTGTGAAATAGGCCGCCAGCAGGGCCGCGGCGGCGGCCCACAGGCGCAGGTTGCCGGCGCTCAGCGCCAGCGTGCCGCCTGGCATGAGCACATCCGGCGCGATCAGGGCCGCCAGCACCGCCGGCGGCACGTAGCGCAGCAGCGCTTCGAGGCGGCCGCCCTGCGGCAGCCAGTGACCGCCCGCGATCAATGACAGACGGATGAGAAAGGTCACCACACCGCAGGCGATCATGGTCATCCACAGAACATCGTTGCTCATGGCTTGGCCTCCTCACGCCGGCGCGTCAGCCAACCCGCCGCCATGCCGGCAGCGGCGGCCACCAGGATCCACAGTTTGTGCGGCATGCCCTGCAAGGCCAGCGCGGCGGCGGCCGCCACCAGCGCCGCGATGACTTCCGAGCGGCCGCGCGCGGCCATCACCAGCAGGGCGATGAACGTGAGCGGGATGGAAAAATCCAGCGACCATGACGATGGAATCGCCGAGCCGACCAGGACGCCAGCCAGCGACGACAGTTGCCAGCCCGTCCACAGGGTGATGCCCGTGCCGAGCAGGAAGTAATGCCGGTGCGCTGTCGGCGCGCCGTCGCGCAGGCGCACG
Source organism: Rhodocyclaceae bacterium (assembly GCA_047605765.1). Classification (GTDB taxonomy): domain Bacteria; phylum Pseudomonadota; class Gammaproteobacteria; order Burkholderiales; family Rhodocyclaceae; genus JBGVSA01. The sequence continues at coordinate 12,533 of JASGFB010000005.1, read as the reverse complement.
ATGGCGGCGGCATAGGCTTCGTCGGTGAGCAGATACGACAGCAGGAGCTTCCAGCGCAGGGGCAGGGCGCGCAGGATCGGTGCCAGGCTGGCGCTGTAGAGCGCGTGGCGGGCGTTGACCACGCCGACCGTGGCGGTGAGGATCGCCGGCGGGGTGGCGGCTGCCCACAGTTGAGCGAACACCACTTGGGACGAGCCGCCGAATACCACCGACGACATCAGGACCACGGCCCAGCCCGGCAGGCCCGCAGCCAGGCCGAGCACGCCGTAGATCAGGCCGAACGGGATGACGCCCAGCAGCAGCGGGGCTTCGGCGCGTACGCCGCCGAGGAATTCGTCGCGCGGGCCGGGCGTAGAAGGATCGGGGGGCTGCATGAAGGGACCGATGGGGCGCGGCGGCCAGGCCGCGCCGGCAAAGCGTCGATTCTAGCAGGGCGCGCCGTCAGGCCTTGGCGGCCGCCTCGTCCGAGCCGTCCGGCAGATGGATCAGGCCGGTGTTGTAGTTGTATTCGAACACTTCGCCGTAGCGGCCCCATTCGATGGCGACCTTGAGCACGCGCTCGGCCTCGACCGGCTCCATGTGCTCGCGCAGCAGCTTGAGGAACAGGCCCTCGGGCAGCTCGCCGGACGGTTCCTGTTCCAGACTGTGGCGGATGTGCGCGGCCAGCGGCACCTGCGACAACACCTGCTGGCCGAACAATTCGTGGCGCAGCGTGTTGCTGCCGCGAACGAAATTGCGCGCCAGTGGTGTCAGCGCGATGTCGCCATGTGCCATCACCGCGAAACCCAGCAAGTGCAGGGCGCTGGCGGCGGTGAGCAGTTCGCCGTCGGTGAGCTCCGATTCTTCCACTAGGCGCGGCAGGTCGGCGCGGCCATGAAAGACCTCGCCCGCCAGCAGTTCGAGCACGCCTTCCATGCGGCTGACGTCGGCATCCGGCAAGCGCTCGCCCATGTGGCGGGAAGGTTCCGCCGTGCGGCCCGGCCGGCCGGCGCTGACCGTCATCAGGGCGTATACCTCGTCGACCAGGCGGCGCACCTCCATGCTGTCGGCATTGCGCGGACGCGGCAGATCGATGCGCAGCTCGGCGCGCACGTGGCCGGGGTCGCTGGCGAAGATCAGCACCCGATCGGCCATCATCACCGCTTCCTGGATGTTGTGCGACACCACCAGGATGCCGCGCGTGGGCATGTTGCCGCCTTCCCACAGTTCCAGGATGTCGTCGCGCAGGCGCTCGCCGGTGAGCACATCGAGCGCCGAGAATGCCTCGTCCATCAGCAGCACGCGCGGTTGCATCACCAGTGCCCGTGCAATGCCGACGCGCTGGCGCATGCCACCGGACAGTTCGCGCGGCAGGGCGCCTTCGAACCCCGACAGGCCGATCAACTCGATGGCCGCCTGGGCGCGCGCGCTGCGCTCCTCTGCGCCGACGCCCTGGGCCTCCAGCCCGAGTTCGACGTTCTGCTGCACGGTCAGCCAGGGGAACAGGGCGAAGGACTGGAACACCATGCTCACGCCGCGCGCCGGGCCGTACAGCGGCTGGCCGCGATAGCGCACGGCGCCGGCATCGGCACCGATGAGGCCGGCCATGATGCGCAGCAAGGTCGACTTGCCCGAGCCCGACTGACCCAGCAGCGCCACGATCTCGCCCTCGGCCAGGGTGAAGTCCACGCCTTCGAGGACGGCACGGGGCGAGCCATCGGTGGCGCGGAACGATTTGCCCACGCCCTGCAGTTCGATCAATGCTTCTGACATATGCGCGCTCGCATGCGTCACAGGTGGACGCGTTCTTCGGCCAGGCGGTACAGGCGCCGCCACAACAGATGGTTGAGTCCCATCACGAACAGGCACATGGCGCTGATGCCCAACGCGATGCGCGGAAAATCGCCGATGGCCGTCATGTGGGCGATGTAGCTGCCCAGCCCATAGGCATGCAGGGTGGTGTCGCCCCAGGTGACGTACTCGGCCACGATGCTGGCGTTCCATGAACCGCCGCTGGCGGTGATGGCGCCGGTGACGAAACTGGGAAAAACCGCCGGCAGCAGATAGCGTCGCCATTTGAGCCAGCCGCTCAGGCCCAGGTTGTGCGCCGCGTAGCGCAGCTCGGTCGGGATGTTGGCGGCCCCGGCGATGACGTTGAACAGGATGTACCACTGGGTGCCGAACACCATCAGCGGCGACAGCCAGACGTTCGGGTTCAGATGCCAGTGCACGATGAACATCACCGCCACCGGGAACATCAGGTTGGCCGGGAACGCCGCCAAGAACTGCGCCACCGCCTGCAGGCGCCCGGCCCAGCGCGGATTCATGCCGATCCAGATCCCCACCGGCACCCAGATCAGCGAGGCCAGGGCGATCAGCACCAGTACCCGCACCAGCGTGGCGCCGCCCAGCAGCAGCACATGGCCGACTTCCGCCCAGCCCACCTCGGAATGAATGAACGAGGCCATGCGCCAGATGGCCCACAACACCAACGCGGCCAGGACGGCGTCCCAGGCCCGCTCGAAGCGTTCCAGCCCCGGCGTGCCACGCGCGCGGATCGAGGTGCCGTCGTAGTCGCGGCGGAACAGCGTGAATGAGCGCTCGATCAAGCGCACCACGCCGAGCGCGATGGCTTGCAGGCGGTCGGTGCGGCGCAGCCAGACGAGCAGCCACGAACGCTGCGCGTCGCCGCCGCCGGTTTCTTCGAAGCGGAACTTGTCTGCCCAGGCCAGCAGCGGGCGGAAGAACAATTGGTCATACAGCAGCACGCCCACCAGCATGCTGGCGATGGCCCAGCCGATGGCGGACAGATCGCGCGCCTCGATCGCCAGCGCGATGTACGAGCCGATGCCGGGTAGCTTGATGTCCTGGTTGGCGACCGAGATAGCCTCGGAGGCCACCACGAAAAACCAGCCGCCGGACATTGACATCATCATGTTCCACAGCAGGTTCGGCATCGCGAAGGGCAGGTCCAGCCGCCAGAAGCGCTGCCATTGCGACAAATGGAAAATGCGTGCCGCCTCGTTCAGTTCGGACGGCACCGTCTTGAATGACTGGTACAGGCTGAACGCCATGTTCCAGGCCTGCGAGGTGAAGATCGCGAAAATGGCCGCGCATTCCACCCCCAGCAGGTTGCCGGGGAACAGGGCAATGAAGCCGGTCACCGTGATCGACAGAAAACCCAGCACCGGGATCGACTGCAGGATGTCCAGCAGCGGGATGAGCACCTTTTCGGCCGTGCGGTAGCGGGCCGCCAGCAGGCCGAAGGCGCAGGCGAAGAGCAGCGAAAACGCCATCGCCGCAAACATGCGCAGCGTGGTGCGCAACAGGTAATAGGGCAGGCTTGCCGGGTCGAGCGACAGCGGCAAGGGCGTGCCGATCTGGAAGGGGCGCGCCATCTGCGCCGCGCCATAACACAGCAGCACCACCACGGCCAGGACCATGGGCAGCAGGGCCCAGTCCCAGCGGTTGCCGGTCGCCTCCACCACCTGGCGAGGGAAAAACTGCTTGTGATTGATGGTCAAACGTTCGCCCTCCGCGATCCGGCCGCAACTTAGCACAGCCGGATGACGGAAAAGCGGCGTGCGCCTCTAAGAACGCACGAAGGCCCCGAAAGGCTGACACGAAGCGCCGTCGGGACCTTGGCAAACCGAAATAGTGCGACTACAATCTGCCGCTCGCGTGGGGGGGTAGCTCAGCTGGGAGAGCGTCGCGTTCGCAATGCGAAGGTCGGGAGTTCGATCCTCCTCCTCTCCACCACCGGTATTCAAAGGGTTACAGGACATCGTCCTGTAACCCTTTTTCATTTCTGGCGTCATGTAATCCGAGCGTAATCGGTAATCCGAGCGTAATCGCTCTCCAACGAGCTCGGCCGACTGCATGCGGTGCCGACCGCACCTGTGCACCGTACGCGCCGACCCAGATGCGCTCGCGCATCAGGCCCGCGTGCCGACGCAGCCAATACGGGTTGATACGATATGGTGCCGCGATTGGGTTACCTGCTAAATCGTGTGTTCTCCATGCAGGAGCAAGCGGCCTGGATATGCCACAGGAACTTTCACCGATGACGACCTTATCAAGCAACGGTTCCCGTATCGGGTTCGGCTACCACCTGATTGTGAGATCGGAGGTCGTTGATGGCTAACCACTATCCAAACCTTAACCCGGAGAAAGCGCTGATCTGGCGCATCGTCCACCGCGACAACCTATCGTGGATTTTGTGCAATGGCCTGTACAGCAAGAACTCGCCCACGCAAGACCCGCGTTACGTGGTCATCGGCAACACCGACCTGATCGACCGTCGCAGCCATCGGGCAGTGCCGGTCGCGCCCGGCGGAATGCTGTCCGACTATGTGCCGTTCTATTTCACCCCGTTTTCGCCGATGCTCTACAACATCTACACAGGCCGGGGCGAAGTCCCTCGGCGGGCGAACGAGGAAATCTGCATCCTAGTGTCCAGCGCCCACAAAGTTCGTGACTTGGGCTTGGATTTCGTGTTCACTGACCGGCACGCTTATCCGCCATTAGCACGGTATTTCAACGATGTAGCTCACTTGGGCGAGATCGACTGGCCGCTGCTTCAGGCTCGCAATTTCAAGCGGAACCCGGATGACCCGGAACAGATCGAACGGTATCAGGCCGAAGCTCTGGTTCACCGGCATGTGCCAATCGCCGGGCTTATCGGCATCATTTGCTACACCGAGGCCGTGAAAGCCGACCTTGATGCCCAGATTCTGGCCCAAGGCTTGCACCTGGAGGTTCGGGTCATGCCACAGTGGTATTTCTGATGATCACGTTTACGCAAGGTAACCTTCTTGAAGCCCGCGTCGAGGCGCTGGTTAACACCGTCAACACCGTGGGTGTGATGGGTAAGGGCATCGCGCTGATGTTCAAGGAGCGTTTTGCCGAAAACTTCCGCTGCTACGCCGTCGCCTGCAAAGCCAAAGAAGTACGCACCGGCAAGATGTTCGTCACCGAAGTGCGCGAACTGGGCGGCCCGCGCTGGATCGTGAACTTCCCGACCAAGCAGCACTGGAAAGGCAGCTCCAAGATCGAATGGATCACCGAAGGGCTGCAAGACCTGCGCCGTTTCCTGATCGAGAACAAGGTCAAGTCGATCGCCATCCCGCCGCTCGGTGCGGGCAATGGCGGGCTGGACTGGGCCGAGGTGCGCCCGCACATCGAGGCGGCACTGGCGGGCATCGACACCGAAATCATCGTGTTCGAGCCGACCCCGAAATACCAGAACGTCGCCAAGCGCACGGGCGTCGAGAAGCTGACGCCGGCCCGCGCCCTAATCGCCGAACTGGTGCGCCGTTACTGGGTACTGGGCATGGAATGCAGCCTGCTGGAGATCCAGAAGCTGGCATGGTTCCTTGAACGCAACATCGAGCGGGCGGGCCTGACGCCACTGGACTTGCGCTTCACGCCGCACAAGTACGGCCCCTACGCCGACCGCCTGCGCCACCTACTGGAAGGGCTGGACGGTAGCTACCTGCACTGCGACAAGCGCATCGGCGACGCTGACCCGCTGGACGTGATCTGGTTCGACGACGGGCGCAAGACCTTCGTTCAGACCTACCTTAAGAGCGAGGCCAAGGAATATGTCCCAGCGCTGAAAGCTACGGCGGCCTTGATCGACGGCTTCGAGTCCCCCTTCGGCATGGAACTGTTGGCCACGGTAGACTGGTTGCTGACAAAGGAAGGCGTGGACATGACGGTTCCCGCCGTGCGCGAAGGTCTGCGCCACTGGCGCGGTGGCGCAGACGCGGCGAAACGCAAAGACAGGCTGTTCGATGACCGGGCGCTGGGCATCGCGCTGGAACGCCTGACGTCCAATCGCGTTTGCGGTCTGACCCCCTAATCCCTCGGCAACCCTCCCTATTTGATAGGGGCGTCGTCCGCAACTATCAAATCGTCTCACGACATCTCGTGACGACACAAAAAGCCGCGGAGCCACTGGCTCTGCGGCTTTTTCTTTGTCTCCGCCCCGTTCTGCGTCTCGTCCTGAAGCGTATTGACGCCCTTCCCCGCGTGAGAAGGGACCGATGTCATGAAATCACGCAAACGTACGCAGCGCGATTACACGATGGCTTTCAGGCGAGCAGTGTCCCTCAACACCGTTCATGCCCGCCTAGCCATTCAGGCCACGCAGCAGTAGTTCGAATGCGTCTTCCGCACTGACCCGATAGGCGCCCAACGCCTCCTTGGTGCGTAAGTTTCGCAAAAGCCTTGCCTGGGTGGCGGCATCGGCGAGAAGCGTCAGCAGGTTGCCAAGGGTGAGGTCAGAGGCGAGCGATTTGATGTCCTCACCATGACGACTTGATAATCCGGCGGCCACAACAATCTTTGTTTGTCGTCCACAACCCCGCCGAACGGGATGACATCAAGCGGATATGAAGCGCCCGATGGCAATCGGTGGCGCAATAGATGCTGATTCTTCGGATCAGCCTCAAAATCTCCGGTCTCAAGCAGGGCCGAACGAAACCGGTCGTAGTGTTCCCAATTGTCTACAGCGATCGCGAAGTCCACGTCCCTTGTGACAGCCGCATCGGCGGCCCTGCCATGAACGCCCTCAAGAATGAGGTTTCGCGCCGTCGCACCGATCACGCAGAATTCCGCTTCTTGCTGGTGCGCGATGTCGTTGAGCGCTTTCAGCACATCAACCAGCAAAGGCTCGCGCCAGTGAGTTGCTTTGATCGCTGGCATATCAAAAATCCGTGTTCAGCCAGTGTTGCCGTACGCGTTGCGCGAGCTCGAGTGCGCGGGCATCGGCAAGTGCCATCAGTTCCGCATAGATCAGCGGCGGTGGGACATGTCCGGCGTGCGAATACGGCGGCGGTCCGCCCCAGGCATTCTGGTCGATGTTCCAGAACGGCTGGGTGACCGTGATCGGACCCTTGGGGTCCGGCACCAGGCGAAACGCAGACATGAGTTTGGAAAGCGTGGCGGCTGGAGCAAACACGGAATATTGCGCTGCGCGGTAATCTCCCACGAGTCGATCCGCGGCGACTTCGCCGCCCCAGAGCGCAGAAAAGGCGGAGAGGTCCAGATCGCCATTCCAACGATCATCCGTTGGCCGCAGACGCTGCAGAAATTCCTTCTCACGAAGCCGCTTCACATAGTTGAGGGAGAACTCTTCCAGGAGGCGATCGGGCTCAAGCAAGGCACCCGCGCGCGCGATGGATGCCCGATTTCTTGTCGTTTGCCGCAGCCAACCGAGTTCCTCGTAACGCGTCAGCACATGACTCACGCTGCCGGGGGCGACGGTGGCCATCGCGGCGATTTCTCGCTGCGTCAGCGTAGGGAATCTCGCGGGTTGGGCCAGGATCGCGTAAAGAATCTTGGTGGCGGCCGCACCCGATGCGCCGGTGAGCCGGCCCGTTGTGATCAAGGGGGCATCGTGGGACGACGTTGTCAGGATTCGATGATCGGGTCTCCGTTTACCTTCGGAAATGATCAGGTGCTGCGGCAGGCGCAGGTACGCGTTGCCGGCGGCGTCGAGGTATTGAATGCCCATTGATCTCGCTGCCTGGCCCATCGCCCCGGTCATGTAGTCGGTAAGGAGCAAACGCGGCCTGTGCGACAGTTGGGCGCGGTGCGCAAAGGAGGAAAGCTGCGTCGCCGAGTGAATTCGTTTGACCTCGATGACATAGTCCATCGAGCTGCTCAGACCCTCACCCGCAGCGGATACGGTGGCAAAGCCATCACCTTCTGCAGTAGGTGACGGCTGGAGACTCACGGTCAGGGCGACATCGGCAAAGTTCGCCTCCGCCACCGATCTGATGGTGTCCAGGAATGGCTGTGAGGAGACGTGATGTGCGTTCATGCTCAAAAATATACATCTGCTCAGGATTTTTGAGCAAATAATAAAATTTGAGCATAGCGGAGAGACTCAAGGGGTGAGTGATGCGCCAAACCCCTCACCCCGTTCAGCTAGCGACCGCCCTCAATCGCTAACACGATGTCGGCACGAAATCCGGCAGCGTGGCGAGTGCGGTGGGTCTGTCTGCTTCGCCGGGGTGCGATGCGCCCCGGGCCTGGGCTTCTCTCAGCAGCTTCACCACGGCGTCGGTCTGTCCGCTGGCGGCGAGTTCCAGGGGGGTGCGGCCTCCCAGGCTTTTCAGTTTCGTGCTGGTGATCCATTGCAGCACGTGCGTGCGATCGGAATCGATGCACAGAGCGACATTGGCAATCCTGCGGATGGGCCTGGCTGACATGGTTTGACCGTCGGGCAATTGATCGTCTGCACAGACTAGCCACGCAACATTGCCTATACATTGCCCGCCCGTGCGCATCGGCCGATGTATCCGCCGCCGCCGCTTACGGCGCTACATTGCCTCAACATTGCGCGTCGGCAGAGGGCACTTCTGTACTATTCGCCGCACGCGCTGAAGAACGATGGGGTAGCGGCTTTGCGGATCTTGCTGGTGGAGGACGACGTAGCGATGGCGGGGGCCCTGCAGGGCGCATTGGAGCGTCATGGCCTGGTCATTGATGTGGTTCATTCTCTTGCCATGGCCGAGGCGGCCCTGAGGCTCAAGGTCCATGACGTGCTGCTGCTCGACCGTGCGCTGCCCGATGGCGATGGCGTCGATTTCATCGCTGTGGCACGCGACATCCTCCCTGCCGTGCCGGTGCTGCTGCTGACCGCGCGAGGCGAAGTCAGCGATCGCGTCGACGGCCTCAACGAAGGGGCCGATGACTATGTCGTCAAGCCCGTGGCGGCGGACGAGTTGTTGGCGCGCATTCGCGCGATTGCGCGCCGGCCGGCGGCCATCGCCCTGCCGTGCGCCACCATCGGTGCGCTGACCTTTGATTTTTCGGCGCGCGAAGCGATGGTGCAGGGGCGGTCGGTATCGTTACCGCGCCGGCAGATGCTGATCCTCGAAGCCCTGATCTATCGCCAGGGGCGCACCGTGCAGCGCGAAGCGCTCCGCGAAGCCGTGTACGGATTCGAAGATTCGATCCAGTCGAACGCGCTGGACGCCCATATTTCCAAGTTGCGCCGGGCGCTCGAACAGGCCGGCGCGCGCGTCGAGATCGTGGTCATCCGTGGTGTGGGTTACCTGCTGCGAGGCGCGGTGTCGTGAGGCCGGCCGGTGGTCGTTCTTTGACTTCGCGCCTGCTGTGGTCGCTGTGCCTGATGCAGGCGGCGGTGCTGATCCTGTCGGTGTTCGGGGCCTTCTACCACCTCATCGACAAGAACATCAGCTACATCGACAAATCGATCGTCGACACGCTGGCCAGCGCCGTATCGTTGCGTCCGGATGGCCTCGTCGTAGTCCCCAATCAAGCGCTGCGCCAACTGCGCGACGCCAATCCCGGGCTGTGGGCGATCATTGCCGACGAGCGCGGATTTCGGCGCGATCTGGGCACCGTGCCGGATCGGCACGATTATCTCGTCGACAAATTGCTGCTGATCTACGACACCGAGATCCACCCCGTTCCCGAGCATCCCGAACTGGCTGTGCGCATCAATGCCGTGACGCGTGATGGCGTTGGCATGCACATCATGGTGGGCGGGGTGCAGCCCTCGAACTTCTATCGCTTCATCACGTTGGTGACGGGGGTTCTCAGCCCGTATTTCATCGTGCCGCTGGTTTTCTTCACCCTGCTGGCAACGCCGCTGGTCGTCCTCGGCGCCACTCGCAGCGTGCGCGAACTGGCGCGCGAAGCCGCCTCGCTGGATCTGTCCAATCCCGGCGCGCGACTCAAGGAACAGACCGTGCCGCGCGAAGTGCGCCCCTTGGTGATGGCATTCAACGAAGCGACGGTGCGGCTGCGCAGCGCCTATTACGCCCGAGACAGGTTCCTGCGCGATGCCGCGCATGAGCTGCGCATGCCGATCGCCGTGCTGATGGCGCGTGTCGAGGGCATGCCGTCACACCCCATGAAGCCCACCTTGCTGACGGATGTGAGCCGACTGGCGAACGTGGCCGAAGAACTCCTCGATCTGCAGCGATTGCAATCGCCCGGCGGTGAGCTTGTCCCGCTCGACCTCGTGGCCCTGGTCCGCAACACCCTCTCGGACATGGCGCCGTTGGCGCTGCTGCGCGGCAGTGAATTGGCGCTGCATGCGCCGGATGAGGCCGTCTGGGTACGCGGGCAGGCCAGCGCACTGGGCCGCGTGTTCGTGAACCTGTTGCAGAACGCGCTGGTGCACGGCGGGCATTCGGCCCGCATCGAGGTAACGGTCGAGGCCTCCGGCACGGTGTCCGTCGCCGACCAGGGCGCCGGTATTCCGCTCGAAGAACGCGAACGCATTTTTCTGCCGTACTACCGCGCGTCGAATCAAACGCCCGGCCATGGGCTCGGCCTGTATCTGGCGCAAGAGATCATCCGCTGGCACGCCGGCCACATCGGCGTGGCCAATGCCGAAGGCGGTGGCGCGATGTTCTCGGTGCACCTGACGGCCATCGCCCCGTCCCCGGTGACCTCCGATCGGGGCACCCATGGCTAGCCAGCGGCAGGCGCCTTTGCCGACCTGCTACGCGGCGCGCGCGGCACGGCGCATCCACCCCGTGCCGCGCGTGCGTGGGGCATCAGAACCTGTACGTCACGAACACCGTACCCGAGCTTTGCACGTCATCCCGCGTGATCGGGCTGTCGGCTGCGTCGCCCTGCAGCTTGGTAAAGACAATGCGCGTGCCCAGGTTCCAGTTCGTGGTCAGCGCGTAGTCCGCGCCAAGGGTCAGGCGCACCGCGCTCAGCCCGCTGCCGGCCTTGTATTCGGCGCGCCCCGAGCGGCGCGATTGGTCGCCGTCGATGCCGAAGAACGTCTGCGAGTACTTGCCGTCGGACCAGGTCAGGCCAGGCCCGCCGGATATCGACAGCCGGCTGGTGACCTGAAAGCGCCCATCGAGATCGACGAACGCCTGCGTGCCCTGATCGTTGCCCCCCACATCGGTGGTCACCGCGCCGCGCAGCGTCAGCCACTTGTAGGTGTAGCTGGCAAAGGCGGCAGCCTTGGCGGTGCCGTCGATGTCGCCCAGGCCGGCCAGGCCGGGATCGTCGCTTTCTTCCCGGGCCTTGACGAAGGTGTCGCCGACGCCGATACCCATCTTGAATGCGGGTGTCTGCACGAGGTGGTAGGCCACGCCGAAGGGCAGGCCCGTACCGGGGGCGGCCCCCAACAACCAACGACCGTGGGTCGCGAGAATGAACGGGGCGGGATCGACTTCGTTTGAATCGGCGCCGGGATACTTGGGTCGCCAAATGGCCCCGATGCCCAGAATCACGTTCCAGTCATCGGTGGCGGCCGGCGCAGGGGCCTGGGCCTGGGCGAGCATGGGCGCTGCAAGGGCAATGCTCAGAATGAGGCGGCGGATCTTTTTCGGTGAATTCATGGTGGCGGAGGAGAGTGAACGGCAGCGTCATGATGCCGCGTCAAATCTGACCATTTCCTTTCAGGCGACCACTGGCGGTCGCCCCGTGCATGCCGGCGGGCCGCCCAGCCGATGACCAATCGCATCGCACTCGTCGAAGCGGGGCCTCTGGTGGGCACCATCAGGCCAGCGCTGCTGGCCGCCGGCATCGAGATGGATCACTTCCGCGATCTCGCGTCCGCCTCGGCGGCGCTGCGCCTCACGCACTACAGCGCTTTGGTCATCGATCAGGGGCTGCCGGACGGTGCCGGCCTGGCGCTGCTCAGGCGCCTGCGTCATGGCGGGCAGGCAACGCCCTGCATGATGCTCACCGCGCCGGATGCCATCCGCGATCGGATAGAAAGTCTGGATGCCGGTGCTGACGACTGTCTGGCCAAGCCGTTTCTGATGGCGGAACTGGTGGCCCGCGTCCGCGCGCTGCTGCGGCGCCCGGCCATCGTCATGCAGTCGCGCCCCACCTGCGGCGACGTGGAGATCCGCCCCGACGAACGCTGCATGGTCCGTGGCGACACCACCGTTGCGTTGTCGGCGACAGAACTCCAGGTGATGGTGTGCCTGGCCCGCGCCGACGGTACGCCGGTGCGGCGCGGCACGCTCGAAAATGCCGCGTGGGGCCTGACCGAGGCCGTTACGCCCAATGCGCTGGACGTGGTGATGTATCGCCTGCGCGCCAAGCTCGCGGCCCTGGGGACCACCCAGCGGATTGCCAGCGTGCGCAGCATTGGCTACGTGCTGCGGGCGGCGCGGCAGGTTTAACCACGGTGTTTGTGCGGTGCGCCTGTGGCGAATTTCTGAATGGCGTCACGACGACTCCTGTCTTGCGTAGGTTCTTTCTTGTCTGAGCGCGCATTGCGATCAGATCAAAGACACACTTTTTCACAAAGTCACAATCCGCCCTCTGGCACCGCCTTGGGGGTAGTCATGCTCCCGGCATGCCAGGTCGGTCGGCTTTCGAAAGCCATGCGAAAACGCATGAGCTAACGACCCCAACACGGGTGCCGCCTTGCAGTGCGGATGGCATGCGCGATGCCCCAAAAGGGGGGCGGGGCTTCGGATGGACACCCCGCATAGCCATGCATGACAAATTGACTGATCGGGATGTCTGCAATGTCTGTTTGTGTTTTGGGGGGGGGGCGCCGGGGGGGGGGGGGGGGGGGGGGGGGGGGG